>NZ_JAAKZV010000597.1 GCF_011044975.1 Streptomyces coryli
TACACAACCCCCGCCACCCCCAAGCCGAAGCGCAGCAATCCGTGCTCCGTCACCCCGCCCGCCTTTGCCCGGTCGCCGGCCACCGCCAGGATCAGCATGATCATCGGCAGTGAAGTGAAGACCGCATGGCCCGCCGCGCTGTTCTGCAAGGCCGCGAACCACACATCTAGGCCGGCACCGTCCGGGGCCAGGCGCTCCTGGAGCGGCATCATGAGCGCGTTGCCGCCGACGTTCGAGCCGGTCACGAAGCCGCCCAGCATTCCCAGTGCCGGCGCGGCAGCCGCGATCACCAGCGGTGGGGCACCGGCCACCGCTTCGCCCAGTTCCGCGATCATCCCGCTGTCCGCCATCAGCCGGCCCAGCACGACGAAGCCCGTCAGAGCGAGCAGCGGACGCCCCACCCGGGAGAGCGAGGCACGCGCGTCCGCCCCATTCGGCCGGCCGCGGTCGAGCAGCAGAGCGGCGGCCAGCAGGGGCAGGCCCGGGGACGACAGCAGCGCGAAGCTTGCGCCGCCCGCGTGCAGTTCGAGGCTCGGCAGTCCGGCGGCGGTCGCCGCGCGGAGCAGTGCGATGCCGCCGAGGACCAGCCCATACGCGGACAGGACCGAGCCCGGCGGCACCAGCGACCCCTCGGTCCCGGCACCTCCC
>NZ_JAAKZV010000598.1 GCF_011044975.1 Streptomyces coryli
TCATGTCTCGTGGGCTCGGACATGTGTATTAGAGGCAGCTTTACAACCGTCCCTCCCGCTGCGTCGTCTCTGGGGCAGTCCCAGTCCTCCGTCCGGCGTGGAAGAGGGAGCGAAGGCATGCGTAGAGCACTGATCGCGGTGGGTACGGCGGTGGCTGCGGGGGCGGCGGTCGTCGCAGTGCCGGCGGCGGCCGGGGCCACCGGCACCCCGACGTGTAAGACGTCGCAGCTCAGCGCCGCCATCGGCGGCCAGGAGGCCGGGGCGGGGCACGTCTACCGGCACCTGGTGCTGACCAATAAGGGCTCGAGCGCCTGCGCCCTGAAGGGCTTCCCGGGCGTATCGCTGCTGGATTCCGCCGGGAAGCAGATCGGCCCGGCGGCGACGCGCGAGAGCAAGAGCTACGGGACGGTGACGATCGAGCCGGGCGGCACGGCGAGCAACACCCTCCACACGCTCAACCGGCACGGTAAGTGCCTGCCGGCCTCGGCACAGGTGCGGGTGTATCCGCCGGCCAACAAGGCCTCGATCGAGATCCCGGGCGAGATCACCATCTGCGGGAACGTCTTCAGCATCAGCCCGCTGGCGGCGGGGGCGGGCGGTAATCC
>NZ_JAAKZV010000599.1 GCF_011044975.1 Streptomyces coryli
CTTCAGGGCGGGGGCGCTCGGACGCTAGCAGGGTGCGGGGCGGCGCAGGCGCGGATTCGCGCAACTGCGCGCCGGTGGCGCAGGAGCGTTCTAGCGTGCCGTCCCATGCGAGGCTTCCTCGACTACGCGGCCGGGGTGCTCACCCTGGTACTGCTCACCGCCGCGGTCTGCTGGGGACTGCTCGCCGGCGAGCGCACGGCCCTGGCGACCCGGCACCGGCTGCTCGCGCAGGCGATCCACCGCGCGACGGCGGTGGCGGCGCTGGGAGCGCTCGCGCTGCACGTCGGCGTGAAGGTGGCGGAGGCGCGGGTCGGGGTCCGGGGGGTGCTGCTGCCCTTCGGCGACATCTCCTTCGGCAGCGCTTTCCGCAGCGCCTTCACGGGCGGCACCGACGCGGGCAGCCGGGCCGCCGCCGACGGCCGCGCCCTGGTCATCGGCATCGGCAGCCTGGCGGCGTGGCTGCTGCTCGCGGCGGTGGTGACGGGGGTACTGCGCGGGGTGCTGGCGGGCCGCGGGCGAGCGTCGGCACGCTGGCGCGCGCTGCACGCGTGCGCGTATCCGGCGTGGTGCGCGGCGCTGGTCCATGGGCTCAAGTCGGGGCGAGAGCCTGCGGGGTGGGTGACGGCGGCGTATGTGGTGAGCCTGG
>NZ_JAAKZV010000600.1 GCF_011044975.1 Streptomyces coryli
GGTGTCCTGCCGCCCGTTTGCCACCGGGGCGGCGGGCTGCGGCGGTGCCGCGGCCGGGCGGGCCGGGGCCCGTTCCGGCTGCTGCGGCGGCAGCGGGGGAGGTGCGGGAATGCTCGGCGGCTGGGGGCCGCCGGACGGTGCGGGGCCGGCCGGGGCCGGCCGGGACTGCGGTGCAGGGGCGCGCCCGCCGCGGCCGCGGAACCAGTCCGACTCCAGCTCGGCGAAGAGCGGCGTCGGCTCGTCCCCGCGGGGCGGCGCGCTCTCACCGAGCGGCGCGTCCTGCGGATTGCCGTACGCGGCGCTCCGGCCCGGGACCGGCGGCTGGGGAGCGCCGGAGGGCGGATAGGCGGTGCCGTGCGCCGGCGTGTGCGGGGGCGGCGGGGCCTGGCGGCCCTGCTCCTGCCCGCTGTGCTGGTCGGGGAAGGCCGGCCGGCGCAGCTGGGCGGTGGAGTCGTGCAGCGGGTGCTCTTCGTGGCCGCGCGGCTGCTCGTCGGCGGGCTGCCGCGGAGCGCCGGAGCCCCAGGCGATACGGGTCTCACCGGTGCTGTGCGGGTCATCGCCCGGGCCTGCCGGGCCGCGGCGCGCGTCGGCGGGCGCGGGGGTGCCGCCCGGGGGCGTCGGCATCGGGG
>NZ_JAAKZV010000063.1 GCF_011044975.1 Streptomyces coryli
CCCCGCCATAAACCCCGCATCCGCCACCAGCGTCTTGACCAACCGCCCAGCCGCCCACTCCTCCGCCACCCCCGGATCCGCGAGCACCGCATGCAGCGTGGACTCCACCTCCTGCTGCACCGCCTCCCCCACCGGATTCCCGGCCTCCGCCGCCAGCCGCCGCGCGGCACGCGCGAGTTCGCCGACGAGTGCCCCCCGCCGGCGCGACAGCTCGCGCAGCTGGTCGCCGGCGAGTGCTGCCTGCGCGTCGCGGAGGCCCTCGCCCAGCCGGAGCAGGGTGTCGACCTGGGCGGGTTGCGAGCGGACGAGGAGGTTGCTCGCCCAAGCGGCGAGTGTAGGGCGGCGTAGCGCGGCGAGCTGTTTCGCGAGCGCCGGGTCCTTCGCCTTGCGGGCGGCCGCGACGTGCCGGTCGCGCGCCGCGGTGAACTCGGACGGGGGCAGCCCGTACAACTCTTCTGCGATGCTCTCCAGATCCACCCCACCACGGTATGTCCGTTACGCCCCAGTGCGCCGACGGCACGGCGGGCTTTGATGTCGGCGCCATTGCAGGGTCATGTCGGTCCCGGGGAAATCCTTGACCGTAATTCCGGCGCGGCCGCATGCTCCTGGATATGAGCGCGCTGACGCCTCCCTTTTCCGCGTGTCCGGTCACCGCATAATTCCCCCTCTCCTCCGCATTGCCGCATTACCCATTCCGCACCCTAGAAGGGATTCCCCATGCCCGCCCTCACCGTAGAAAAGGTCGGCGGCCGCATCGGCGCCATCGTCTCCGGCATCCGCCTCGGCGGCGGACTCGACGCCGCCGACGTCGCCGCGATCCGCGCCGCCGCGCACGAGCACAAGGTCATCTTCTTCCGCGACCAGCACCACCTCGACGCCGAGAGCCACGAGGCCTTCGGCCGCCTGCTCGGCGATCTCGTCGCGCACCCCACCGTGCCGTCCGTGGACGGGCGTTACGCGCTCGGCATCGACAACGAGCACGGCGGGCGCGCCAATCAGTGGCATACGGACGTCACCTTCGTCCCGGCCTACCCGGCCTTCTCCATCCTCCGCGCCGAGGTCATCCCGCCGTACGGGGGCAACACCCTCTGGTCCAACACGGCCGCCGCCTACCAGGAGCTCCCGGAGCCGCTGCGCGTGCTCGCGGACAGCCTGCGCGGGGTGCACACCAACGACTACGACTACGCCGCCGTCCGCCCCAACGCACCGTCCGCCGCGCTCGAGCAGCACCGCAAGGTGTTCACCGCCGTCACCTTCAAAACCGAGCACCCCGTCGTCCGGGTCCACCCCGAGACCGGCGAACGCACCCTGATCCTCGGCAACTTCCTGCAGAAGCTGGCCGGCTTCAACGCCCCCGACTCCCGCGCCCTCATCGGCATCCTGCAGTCGCACGTGGAGCGCCCGGAGATCACCGTCCGCTGGCAATGGCGCGCCGGCGACGTCGCCATCTGGGACAACCGCGCCACCCAGCACTACGGCGTCGACGACTCCGACGCCCACGAGCGCACCCTGCGCCGGGTGACGATCGACGGCGACGTCCCGGTCGGCGTCGACGGGCGGCGCTCGGTGCTGCTGTCCCCCGAGTCGGTTCCGGAGCCGCGATACGGCATCGCGTCCGGGGCCTCCACGGACGGCGAGGTGGCGGAGAAAGCGCGGGAGCGGGCCGCGGCCTGAGTCACACCCCGGAGCCACACCCGCCCGTTGTGCGAGCTATGTCACGTACCGGCCACAGCGCCGCCCGCCCGGGCTACAGTCGATCGGTGCACGTATCACCCGATTCCGGCCCGCCCGGCTGCCCGCTCGTCGACATCACGGCGCGGTTCATGCCGCGGCTGACCGAGTTCGCCTTCGAGCCCGGCCTGGTCGCCGCCGTCGACCAGCACGCCGCCGCCGTACGCGACGCGCTCGTGCCAGGTCCCCGCGCCGAGCTCCGGCGCGAGGACCTGGCTGACTACGTACTCGGCTTTACGGACGTGCTGACCGAGAACGGCTGGCGGGAGCCGGTCGGCTACGACTTCGCCGCCGTCCGGCTCACCGCCGTGTGCTGGCTGGTCCGCGAGCACGACCTGCTCAGCCGCTGAGGCCTGGCACGGCCTCAGCGCAGGGTGTCACCGTCCTCACCCAGCCGCCGCGTCGACGTCGTGCCGGTCTCGTACTCACCGGCCGGCTGCCCGGCCGCCGCGTCCGTACGCCCCGCCTGGTAGGCGGAGGGGCCCGTCGCACCCGAGTCGCCGCTGATCTTCGACGTCTCCCGCTCCGCGGTCTCCAGCCAGCGGTGCCAGCGGTCCCGCATCGGGTGGATCAGGCCGCCGCCGACACCGACGATCGCGATGCCCGCCGCGGTGGCCAGCACCGCGGTCAGCAGCGGACCGGTGATCGAGGTGGCGATCTGCGCCTGGCCCAGGGCCGCGATGACGCCCAGGGAGACGATGAAGGCCCAGGCCACGGTGGCCACGGTCTTGCCGTACGAGGCGCCCGCCAGGGTGTTCTCCAGGATCTCGCGCACCCGCTTCGCGATGGCCATGGTGACCACCACCAGCAGCACCGCGACGACCGCCCGCGGCAGCCAGGCCACGATCGAGCGCAGCAGGTCGCTGACCGGGTTCGGGCCGAAGACGCCGAGCGCCATCTGGAGCGCGATCAGCAGCACGGCGTAGTAGATGATCTTCGAGACCAGGCCGGTGGCGTCGTATTTCGACCCCTCCAGCCACTTCCCCACGCCGCTGCGCTCCGCCATCCGCGAGAAGCCGGTGTGGTGCAGCACGGCCTCCGCGGCGCGGGCGATGACCTTCGCCACGACCCAGCCGATGGCGAGGACGACCAGGAAGCCGAGCAGCTTCGGTACGAAGCTGATCACCCCGGCCATCGCGTCGGTGAAGCCCCGGCCGAAGTCGACCGAGAGGGCTAGATACTGCGTCATGGTGCAGACCTCTCATTCGTCGTGGACCCGGGCCGGACGCCAGGGGCCTCGACTTCCGACGAAACACCTGGGCGGGCAGTGACGCGCCCGCTCGTGGGCCCGCGTGGGCCAATCAGGTGACAGGTGCCGCCCCGCGGTTTGCGCTCCCCCCGTGTGAGACTGGCGCTCGTGCTGATCAGACAAGAGCTCCCCGCCGACATCCCCGCCGTGCGCGCGGTCACCGCCGCCGCCTTCGCCACGAAGGACGGCAGTGAGCCGGTGGAGGCCTGGCTGCTGGACGAGCTGCGGGTGTCCGACGGCTGGCTGCCCGCGCTCTCGCTCGTCGCCGAGGACGCGGACGGCGAGGTCGTCGGCCACGTCGTGTGCACCCGTGGGGATGTCGCGGGCGCCCCGGCCCTCGGCCTCGGGCCCCTCTCCGTACGACCTGGTGACCAGCGCCGCGGCGTCGGCCTCGCCCTGATGCACGCCGTGCTCGGCGCCGCCGACGCGCTCGGCGAGCCGCTCGTCGTGCTGCTCGGCGACCCGCGCTATTACGGGCGCTACGGCTTCGTCGCGGCCGCCGAGCTCGGCATCGAGGCGCCCGACCCGAACTGGACCAGCGCCTTCCAGGCACGTCCGCTCACCGCGTACGAGCCGGGGCTCAAGGGCCGCTTTGCCTACGCCGAACCCTTCCGCCGACTGTAGGCAGGGGGCTGTTCACCCAGGGTTCAGCCGCGCGATGCCCCGTGTCAGGACCGCGCACTTAGCGTCCACACCGTCCCGAGCCCTGGGAGGGGAAAAAGAGTGCGCAAGAACCTGCCGCTGATCGGCACCAACTCGCACCCCGGTGGACGGTCCGCCATGACGTGCCGTTTCCGTTGCGGCGACGCGTGCTTCCACGAGGTGCCGAACAAGAGCGACAACGAGTACGCCGGCGACATCATCGCGTCCGCCGTATCGCGGCGCGCCATGCTCCGCGCCGGCGCCGCCGCGACCGTGGCCGTCGCGACCGCCGGCACGGTGGCGGCGAGCGCCGCGAACGGCGCCCCGGCCGCCGCCGAACCCACCGCCGCCGGCGGCACCTTCACCGGGAAGGCCGCCCGCGGGCTGCGCTTCGACGCCGTCGCGCCGAACAAGAACGACGCCGTGACCGTCCCCGCCGGGTACGAGCAGAGCGTCGTCATCCGCTGGGGCGAACCGATCCTGCGCGGCGCCCCCGCCTTCGACCCGGACAACCAGTCGGCCAAGGCCCAGGCCGGGCAGTTCGGGTACAACAACGACTTCCTGACGCTGCTGCCGCTGCGCGAGCGCGGGCGCCAGCTGCTGGTGGCGAACCACGAGTACACCGACGAGGTGCTCATGTTCGCCGGTTACGACGAGGCGAACCCGACCCGCGAGCAGGTCGAGATCGCCTGGGCCGCGCACGGCCTGTCGGTCGTCGCGGTCGCCGAGGAGCGTGGCAGCGGCAAGCTCAGCCCCGTACCGCGGCATCACCTCAACCGCCGGATCACCGCCACGACGGAGTTCCGGGTCACCGGCCCGGCCGCGGGCAGCAAGCTGCTGCGCACCACCGCCGACCCGTCCGGCCGCAAGGTGCTGGGCACCCTCAACAACTGCGCCGGCGGCACCACTCCGTGGGGCACGGTGCTCTCCGGCGAGGAGAACTTCAACCAGTACTTCGCCAACGGTGCCAAGGTCACCGACGCCGACACCAAGGCGAAGCTGGCCCGTTACGGCATCGCGGGCGAGGCGAGCGAGCGGCAGTGGGAGAAGTACGACGACCGCTTCGACCTGCTGAAGGAGCCCAACGAGCCGAACCGTTTCGGCTATGTCGTCGAACTCGACCCGTACGACCCGGAGTCGACGCCGCGCAAGCACACCTCGCTCGGCCGCTTCAAGCACGAGGCCGCGCAGCCGCGGCTGACCCGTGACGGGCGGGCCGTGGTCTACATGGGCGACGACGAGCGCTTCGACTACTTCTACAAGTTCGTCAGCAGCAAGAAGATGCGGCGCGGCTCCTCGCGCGCCGACCGCGAGCACAACATGGGGCTGCTGGACGAGGGGACCCTGTACGTCGCCAAGCTCACCGGCGACTCGCCGGCGAGCGAGATCGACGGGACCGGGAAGCACCCGGCCGACGGCGAGTTCGACGGCAGCGGCGAGTGGATCGCGCTGGCCAGCGGCGACAAGTCGTTCGTCCCCGGCTTCACCGCCGAGGAGGTGTACGTCTACACGCGGCTCGCGGCCGACAAGATGGGCGCCACCAAGATGGACCGCCCGGAGGACGTCGAGCCCAGCCCGCGCACCGGCCGCGTCTACGTGGCGCTGACGAACAACACCGACCGCGGCAAGGACGGCAAGGCGAAGGCCGACGAGGCCAACCCGCGCAACGCCAACAAGCACGGCCAGGTGCTGGAGCTGGCCGAGCGCGGCGACGACCCGGCGGGCAAGCGTTTCTCGTGGCGGCTCTTCCTGGTCTGCGGCGACCCGTCGGACCCGGCCACGTACTTCGCGGGCTTCCCGAAGGACAAGGTCAGCCCGATCTCCTGCCCGGACAACGTCACCTTCGACGCGTACGGGAACCTGTGGATCTCGACCGACGGCAATGCGCTCGGCACCCATGACGGGCTGTTCGGCGTCGCGACGTCGGGGTCGCGGGAGGGTGAGCTGAAGCAGTTCCTGACGGTGCCGATCGGGGCGGAGACCTGCGGTCCCGTGGTGCAGGAGGAGCGCGTGCTGGTCGCGGTGCAGCACCCGGGTGAGATCGACGGCGCGAGCGTGGAGAAGCCGGCGTCGACTTGGCCGGACGGGCCGGGGTCGTATGTGCGGCCGGCGGTCGTGAGCGTGTGGCGCAAGGGCGGGGGCGCGATCGGCGTCTGAGCGTGCTGTTGGGGAGCCGCGGTGGTCGCGGCTCCCCTGCGGTGGTGCTTGTGCGGTGGTGCTTGTGCGGTGCTGCTTCTGAGGCGTGCGGGGGCTTTACGCGTCGGCCAGGCTTCCGGTGCGGGCCAGCGCCCGCCGGCCGAGGACCGTGCTCACCAGGCCGAACGCTACGGCCAGCACAGCGCCGACCAAGCCGTTGCCGGTGCCGGGACCGCCGTCGGCGGTGGCCACGACGACCGCGCCGAGGACGATGCTGAACAGCCCGCCTCCCACGGCCATCAGGCCGCCGCTGCGACCCGGCCCGCGCCGGATACGGCCCGCGGCGTGGGCCAGGGTGAGGGCGGCGGCGAAGATGCCGGCGAGGCCCACCAGCCATGCCACGAGGGCGGCGAAGCGGTCGGCGGTCATGCCGTCGACGGAGGCGGCGAGTTCGTATCCGAATGACATGATCTGCTCCCTTTGTGTCTGCTGTCCCTGATGTCATGGGAAGCATGGCCGCCCGGCCCACTCCGGCGCGTCCGCCAAGCGCGGACTCTTTCCGCTGCCACTTGTGCGGCAGCCGACTGCTGCGGCTGCGGCAGGAGTCGCGCGACTACCGCGGCTGCGGTAGCCGACTGGTTATCCACAGGCGGGATTCGCTTCCGGCGCGGCGCGGCTACTGTGCGTGCATGGACAAAGGACTGCTCGGCGTCCCGGCCGCCGTAAGAGACTGGGCGATCGCCCTCGGCGTGGCGGTCTCGCTGCTGGCCGCAGGTCCGGGCGGGCAGCATGATTCGTCTGAACTCGCCCCGCTCGGTTACGTGTTGCTGGCCGTCGGCGGTCTCGCGCTGGTCGCGCGCCGCCGGGCGCCGGTGCCGGTCCTCATCGTCACCGGGCTGTGCGCGATGGGCTATCAGGCGGTCGGCTTCGACGTGCCCGCGGTGGCGTATCTCTTCGGGGTGTACGCGGCCGTGCGCGAGGGCCATCGCGTGCTCACGCTGGTGGCGAGCATCGTCATGCTGGCCGCGCTGCCGCTGGCGATGCTGGCCTCGCTGCAGGATGTCGGGGAGGCGTTCGCGCAGGCGCGGGATGCCCTGGAGATCGCCTGGATCGTGGCGGCGGCGGCCGCGGGCGAGGCGCTGCGGCAGGCGGAGCGGCGGGCCGACGAGGCCGAGCGGACCCGGGAGGAGACCGCCCGGCGGCGGGCCGACGAGGTGCGGCTGCACATAGCCAGGGAGTTGCACGACTCGCTCACCCACCAGATCTCGATCATCAAGGTGCAGTCCGAGGTGGCCGTGCATGTGGCGCGCAAGCGCGGCGAGGAGGTGCCGCAGCCGCTGCTGGCGATCCAGGAGGCGGGCCGCGAGGCCACCCGGGAGCTGCGCGCGACGCTGGAGGCGCTGCGCGGCGACACCACCGCGCCGCCGCACGGCCTCGACGACATAGCGGAGCTGGTGCGGCGGGCCGGCGGCGCGGGCCTGGCGGCGACGCTGACGGCCGAGGGGCCGGAGGGGGCGCGGCAGGACGTACCGGCGGCGGTGGGCAGGACCGCGTACCGGATCGTGCAGGAGTCCCTGACCAACATCGCCCGGCATGCCTCGGCGTCCAGCGCGACGGTCCGTATCGACTACCGCCCCGATTCGCTGTCCATACGCATCGACGACGACGGCGCGGCGGTGCCGGACGCCCCGCCGGTGCCGGGCATCGGGCTGCTCGGCATGCGCGAACGGGTCACCGCGCTCGGCGGCCGGCTGCGCGCGGAGCCGCGGGACCCGCACGGCTTCACGGTCGAGGCCGAACTCCCGGTGGCGCGGGCCTCGGTCGCGGTCGAGCAGGCCGCCGCCCCGGCCGCGCTCCCTCAAGGGCAGCACTCATGATCCGCGTCCTGCTGGTGGACGACCAGCCCCTCATCCGCAGCGGCTTCCGCGCGCTGCTCGATCTGGAGGACGACATCGAGGTGGTGGCGGAGGCCTCCGACGGGCAGGAGGGCCTGGCGCTCGCGAAGGAGCATCTGCCCGACATCGCGCTGATCGACATCCAGATGCCGGTCCTCGACGGCATCGAGACCACCCGCCGGATAGCCGCAGAGCCCGCCCTGGCCGGGGTACACGTCGTCATCCTCACCAACTACGGCTTCGACGAGTACGTCTTCGACGCGCTGCGGGCCGGGGCCGCGGGCTTCCTGGTGAAGGACATCGTGCCGGACGACCTGCTGCACGCCGTGCGGGTGGCCGCCCGCGGCGACGCGCTGCTCGCGCCGTCCATCACCCGCAAGCTGATCCACCAGTACGTCACGCAGCCGCCGCGCACCGCCGACGACGACGCCCGCCTCGAGGAGCTCACCAGCCGTGAGCGCGAGGCGGTGGCGCTGGTGGCGCGCGGCCTGTCCAACGACGAGATCGCGGACCGGATGGTGATCAGTCCGATGACGGCGAAGACCCACGTCAACCGCGCCATGACCAAGCTCCGGGCGCGCGACCGGGCCCAACTCGTGGTGCTCGCCTACGAGTCGGGCCTGGTGACGCCGCGGGAGCGGTGAGCGGGGTCGGGCTCCGGGGTCAGTAGCCGACGGTGAAGCGCCGCCCGCCGGTGAACCGCGGCCGCTCGATCTCGTCGAGCAGCGCGATCGCCGCGTCCTCGGCGCTGATGGACGACCGCCCGTCGGCGTCGACGAGCAGCTCGTCCGTGCCGGTCCGGAAGCGCCCGGTACGCTCCCCGGGCTCGAAGACCGCCGACGGGCTCAGGTAGGTCCAGTCGACCTCGGCACCGGCGGTACGGCACACCTCGTACTGCTCATTGGAGGCCTGCGCGAACTCCCGGTACTGCGGCGGCACGACGCTCGGATCGTCGATGGCGAGCCGCCCACCACTCCCCGGCACGACGAGACTCCCGGCCCCGCCGACCACCGTCAGCCGCACCCCGCTCCCGGCCAGCCCGGCGAGCACGGCCTTCATCACGACCGCCGCATCCTGCTCACGCCCGAACGCCGGCCGGGTCGCCTGCACAACCACGTCCTGCCCAGCAGCCAGCCGCGCCACGTCGCCGGGGTCGGAGGCATCGCCCGTACGAACCCGGACGCCCTCGCCGAGCCCGGCCAACCGGGCCGCATCGCGGCCCACCGCCGTGACCTCGTGCCCGCGGGCCCGGGCCTCGGCGACGATGCGGCTGCCGGACATCCCGGCGGCGCCGATGACTGCGATACGGAGCGGGGTCATGAGGTCCTCCTACGGGGGTTGAGCTGTGCGGCGGCGATGGAGACCATGGCGAGGGTGAAGCCGGTCAGTTGCAGCGGTGTCAGCGCCTCGCCGAGCACCGCCCACCCGAGCAGGGTGGCGACGGCGGGCGACAGCAGCGGCAGGAACGACAGTGCCGCGACCGGCAGCCGCTCCACACCGCGGAACCACATGGCGTACGCGAGCAGCGTGCCCACCCCGCCCAGCCACAGATAGCCGCCGACGGCGGCACCGTCGAGCGCCGGCGGCGCGCCCTCGAAGGCCAGCGCGAGCGGCACCAGGAACAGCCCGCCGGCCGACAACTGCCAGCCGGTGAAGGCCAGCACCCCGACCCCCTCGGGCCGCCCCCACTTCTTGGTGAGCACCACACCGGAGGCCATGGCCGCCGTACCGCCAAGACCGGCGACGATCCCCACCGCGTCGAGCACGAAGTTCCCGCGCAGCACCATCGCCGCCACACCCCCGGCACCCGCTATCGCCCACCCGAGCCGCCACCGGGTCGGCCGCTCCTGCAGCAGCATGAACGCGAGCCCGGCGACGGCCAGCGGCTGCACCGCGCCCAGGGTGGCGGCGACGCCGCCGGGCAGCCGGTACGCGGCGAGGAACAGCAGCGCGTTGAACGCCCCGATGTTGAGCACGCCCAGCACCGCCGCCCGCCCCCACCACCGGCGGCCGCGCGGCAGGACCCGGGTGAACGCCAGCAGGATCAGCCCCGCCGGCAGCGCCCGCAGCACCCCGGAGAACAGCGGCCGGTCCGGTGGCAGCCACTGCGAGGTGACCAGGTAGGTCGTCCCCCAGACCATCGGCGTCAGGGCGGTGACGGCGGTGAGCCCGAGGGTGTGCGGGCCGACGGCGGAGGCGCCCGAAGCCTTCCCCGAAGCCGCGGGACCCGTGGGAGCCGAAGGACCCGGAGCCGTACGCGTCTGCACTGCACTCATGATGTCGCGCCTTCTCTCAACATTGAAATGTTCGACGCTGAGGAGACTACGACTCTGTTAGCTTGGTGTCAAACACTTCAACGCTGAGAGGTTGGGCAGTCATGGCCGAGAGCGCCGAGCACGACAGCGTCGACCGGGTCCTCGCGCAGTGGAACGCCGAGCGCCCCGACATCGACCCCGCCCCCATGGGCGTCATCGGCCGCATCTCCCGCGCCGCGGCCACCTTCGACAAGGCGCTGCGCGACAACTTCGCCAAGTACGGCCTGCAGCGCTGGGAGTTCGACATCATCGGCACCCTGCTGCGCTCGGGCCCGCCCTACCGGCTCACCGCCGGGCAGCTCACCGCCTCGACGATGGTGACCTCCGGCGCCATCACCAACCGCATCGACCGCCTCGTCGACCGCGGCCTGGTCGACCGGGAGACCGACCCGGACAACCGCCGCCAGGTGCTGATCTCGCTCACCGCCGACGGCCGCAAGCTCGCCAATGAGGTGGTCGCGCACCACGCCACGTACGAGGCGGAGCTGCTGAGCCACCTCGACGCGGGCGAGCGCGACCAGCTCGCCGGGCTGCTGCGCAAGCTGCTCACCGGCCTCGGCGACACCACGCCCAAGGACTGACGCCGCGCCCAAGCCCTGACGCCGCGCCCAAGGACCGACGCCGCACCCAAGGACCGACGTCAGCCGAGCAGGGTCTCCACCCGCCCCCGGAACTTCGCCATGTCGAAGGACGGGTCGATCTTCTGGTCGGTCCACTCCTTGTGGCCGATAACCGACTTCTGCGTCCACCCGTGCGCCCGGCAGATCGCCGTGGCCCAGCGGGCGGCGGCGTCCAACTGGGCCTCCGGCCACGGGTCCTCGCCGTCGCCGAGGTTGATCAGCTCGATGCCGTAGAAGCGGACGTTGCCGTCGGTGTCCGAGTCGTTCGGCCGCGGCAGGTCGCGCTCGGCGATGACCGCGCGCAGCACGTCGCCGTCGCCGCGCCCGGCATGGTTGGCGCGGCCGTGGCCGACCATGAACAGCCGGCCGTCCTTGGCGCCCACCGTGTGGCACAGCGGGCCCGGCAGCGTGGAATGCCCCTCGTAGCAGAGCTCGACGGAGGCGTCGGTGCCGGAGGTGACGGTGTGGTGGATCATGACGCCGTTGACCGGCCCCCAATCCCCCTTGTGATTCCGGTTGTGCGTCCGCCACGAACGGAACTCGACGACCTCACAACCCTCGCCCTCGAGCGCGGCCAGCATGCGCGCTGCGGTCAGTGGCTTGGCCATACGGATCCCCCTGGGTCGCTGGAACAGCTGTCGTAAGGGGGAACGAGCGAACACCCGCCCGGTGACGCAGGATTTCGGCCACCGCGGCCACCGCGGCCCTACGCCGCCCACTGATGCGGACTGGCGCCCCGCCACTCGATGAGATGCGGATCGTCGAGCGACATGTCCGCGTCCTCGAGCCCGGCGCGCCGCAGGAACTCCACCAGATCCCGGTCGTCGTGCGCCAGCCCCAGGATCTGCCCGCGCACGGTGACCCGCCGCCCGCCGGAGGGCGACGGCGGATGCACGATGATGGGCGCCTGCCAGGCCATGAGACCAGAGTGCAATGAACGGCCCCGCGCCGCGAGTCGTAGCCACTGAAGCGACTAAACCCGCCGCGCCACCAGCGCCGCCCGCAGGACCGCCAGATCGCTCGCGCTCCCCGCCGAGAGCCCGGTCAGCGCCGCCACCCGCCGCAGCCGGTAATCCACCGTGTTCGGGTGCACGTGCAGCGCCTCCGCCGCCACCCGCCGGTCCTGGCCGCAGCGCACGTACTCCTCCACCGTCGCCAGCAGCTCCGGCCGCCCGTCCAGGGGCTCCAGCAGCGCCGCCAGCTGCGGCAGCGCCGCGCTGGGGCGGGTCAGCTGGTATTCGAGCAGCACGTCCGACAGCCGGTAGAGGCCGGGCGGGCGGCCGGTGCGCCGGGCGAGCGCGACCACCTCGCCGGTACGGGCCACGGCCTCCGGCACCCCGCCGGGCGCGGCCACCTCCGCCGCCGCGTACAGCTCCGCCCCGGCGGCGTCCGCGGCCTGCCGTACCGTCGCGCACAGCTCGGGCCACATCTCCACGGCGCCACTGTCCTGCGGCGGCGCGTCCGGCGGCACCGGCAGCAGCGCCGTACCGCCGCGGGCGTCCAGCGCGGTGAGCGCCGGCTCGCCCGCGTACGCGTTCAGCACCTCCCGTACCCGCCGCAGCTTGCGCCGGGCCGCGATGGCGGCGCGCGGCCCGGTGCCGTCCTCGTCCGGGTGCGGGCCGAGGGCCAGGGCCAGCACGGCGTACGCGGCCGCCGGGCGCATGCCGAAACCCGCGGGCCGGCCGCCCGGCGGAATCTCACCCGCGAGCAGCGCCGCCAGCAGCGCGTGCCGCCCGCCGTGGTCCTCGGCGTCCAGCACCTGCCGGGCGTCCAGGTACGCCCCGCTCACCGCCGAGGTCAGCCGCCGCTGCAGGTCGAGGGTGAGCGCGAACAGCTCCTGCAGATCGGTCAGATCACCGGGCCCCGCGCCCTCGGCGATGACCTCCCACGCCATCGCCGCACCCAAGTGATACGCCGTCAGGATCGAATCCAGCGGCACGCCCTCCTCGGCGCGCTGCCCCGCCGACTCGCGCTGCCGCTCCAGCTCGGCGTCATCCGGCGGCCTGCGCCGCTCGATCACATCGGCGAAGAGCCGCAGCGTGCGCTGCACGATGTCGGCGATGTCGCCGTCGAGTTCCTCGCCCGGCAGTTGCGCGTACACCGGGAGCTCGGTGCGCAGCCGCGTGGTGACGCGCCGCGAGAGCGCCGGCACCCCCGCGCGCAGGCGTGGGCCCACGGGCCGGCCGGCAACGCGCAGGGGGGCTTTGTCACGCGTCACAACCACCCCCGGAGAAGTCTGCGTTACCGACCAGTTAAACAGCTCCCGTTCCCTCTGCATCATGTCCGCGACAACATTCCCGAGCCACCCGGGAGCCGCCGTGCAGACTTCAGACCGCCTCCGCCGCGCCGCCACCGCTTTGGGCGCCGCCGCCCTCGCCGCAGCCACCCTCCTCACCCTGTCCGCCGCCCCGGCCCACGCCGCGGACGACGCGGCGGCCGGCGAGGTGTACGTGGCCCTCGGTGACTCCATGGCCTCGGGCCCGCTGATCCCCACCCCCACGGGCCCGCTCGCCTGCGGCCGCTCCACCCACAACTACCCGCACACCCTGGCCGCCCGCCTCAATGTGGCGACCTTCCGCGACGTCACCTGCAGCGGCGCCGACACCACCGACATGACCAACCCGCAGAAGCTCTCCCTCGGCGGCGTCGCCGCGGGCGAGGCGCCACCGCAGTTCAACGCGCTGACGGCCGACACCACCCTGGTCACGCTCACCATCGGCGGCAACGACGTCGGCCTCGTCGGCGTCGCCCAGGACTGCATGACGGTCAACCCGTTCGCCACCCCGTGCAAGGGCGAGTTCGCCGCCGAGGTGCAGCGCAAGACCGCCGAGCTGGGCCCGAAGCTCGCCGCCGTCCTCGACGGCATCCACGCCCGCGCGCCCAAGGCGCGGGTGCTGGTGACCGGTTACGGCGCCTACATCAAGCCCGGCGGCTGCTTCCCGCTGCAGCCGGTGCTCAACTCCGACGCCGACTTCCTGCAGGGCAGCGTGGACGCGATGAGCGCGGTGATCGCCCAGCAGGCGAAGGCGCACAACGCGAGCTACGTGGACGTGAAGACCCCGAGTGCGGGCCACGACGCCTGCGCGGCGCCGGACAAGCGCTGGCTGGAGGGCTACGTACCGACGTCACTGGCCGCGCCGCTGCACCCGAACCGCCGGGGCGAGGAGGCGTACGCGGGGATCATCGCCGGACAGCTGGGGTAACTCCCTCATCCGTTCGGCCCAGCGCGCGGACCCGCGGAACGTATCTCCGACCGCCGGTCCGCGCCCGATTCTCCTCGCGTGCCCCCGCGCTCCGGCCATCCTGCTGACGCGCGTGTGCGAATGAAGCCGCGGGGCTATTGAACCTCCATGCACCACAGCAACGGCGAACGCACCCCCGAGGAGAGCGGGACCACGGCGACCCCGCACGGCCTGCTGCGCAGAATGGGCGAGCAACTGGCAGGCCTCACCGACACCGTGGACGACCTCACCCGGCTGCTCGCCGACGACGACCACCCGGCCGTCCCCGCGCAGCGGGCAACACCCGATGCGGGCGCCGCCCCGTCCCTCCTCGACCGGCTCACCGCCCGCGAGAGCGAGGTGGCGGAGCTGCTGTCCGCCGGCCTCACCAACCGCCGGATCGCCCGCACCCTGTCCATCTCCGAGCCCACGGTGAAGAACCACCTGCACGCCATCTACCTCAAGCTCGGCGTGACCGACCGCGGCCGCGCCATCTCCGTGCTGCTCGGCGGCCCTTCCGGTACGGGCCTGGGCTGCTGCTCGTGCCGCGCCCCCGACGAACCGCGCGGCTAGCTCGGCTCGGCTCCGTTCAGCTCCGCCAGCAGCGCCACCGCGGGCCGGTCCGCGTCCAGCCAGTCGACGTCCTCGTAGCGCCCGGGCGCCAGCCACCGCAGCTCGTCGTGGTCGAGCAGCGGCCGCGGGGTACCGGACAGCAGCTCCGCGGTCCAGACGTGCAGCACGTAACCGGGCCGGTCGAGCCGCCAGGCGCCGGGCAGCCGTCGCACCGCCCGCGTCCGCACGCCGAGTTCCTCGCGCAGCTCGCGCTCCAGCGCCTGCGCGCCCGTCTCGCCCGGCTCGACCTTGCCGCCGGGCAGCTCCCAGCGCCCGGCCAGCTCGGGCGGCGCGCTGCGGCGGGCGGCCAGCAGCCGCCCGCCGTCGAAGACGGCACCGCCGACCACGATCTGTTCCGTAACAGCCATGGCCGGCAGCCTAGATCAGCGGACCGACTAGCCCTGCCGCCGCCACCGGCCGGTGATGGCGACCATGATCCCCGGATCCTGGATGTTCGCGAACAGCGTCTTCCCATCCGGGGAGAAGACGACGCCGGTGAACTCGCTGTACTCCGGCTCGGCTTCGGTCCCGATGTTCAGGTCGTTGCGGGCGATCGGGTATGTACGCCCGTCGTCCGTCGCACCGAAGAGGTGCTGGATGCCGTCGCCGTCCTCGGCGATCAGCAGCCCGCCGTACGGCGACACGGTGATGTTGTCCGGGCCGTCGAAGGCGCCGTCCTTCGACGGGTCGGCGTTGACCTCGAGCCGCACCTTCAGGGTGAGGGTGCGGCGGGACGGGCTGTAGAACCAGACCTGGCCGTCGTGCGGGACCGGGCTGTCCTCGTCACGGGCGTAGGAGGTGACGAGGTACGCGCCGCCGTCGCCCCACCACATGCCCTCCAGCTTCCGGGCCCGGGTGACCTCGCCGGCGTCGAACTGCTCGCGGACCGAGGTCTCGCGCGCGTCCCGGTCGGGGACGTCGACCCAGTCGACGCCGTAGACGATGCCGGTCTTGGTGGCCCGGGACAGGTCGTCGACGAACTTGCCGCCGGAGTCGAAGCACTTGGGCGCCTGCAATGTGCCCGCGTCGTCGGCGAGCTTCGCCAGCTTGCCGCGGCCGTGCTCGAAGCCCTTCGGCGGGGTCCAGCGGTAGAAGAGGCCGTTGGGCTCGTCGGCGTCTTCCGTCAGATACGCGTGGCCGCGCCTGGGGTCGATGACGACGGCCTCGTGGGCGTAGCGGCCGAAGGCCTTGATCGGCTTCGGGTCCTGGTTGGCGCGGGCGTCGTGCGGGTCGACCTCGAAGACGTAGCCGTGGTCCTTGGTCATCCCCTCCTCGCCGGCCTTGGCCTCGGTCTCCTCGCAGGTCAGCCAGGTACCCCAAGGGGTCGAGCCGCCCGCGCAGTTGGTGGCGGTGCCGGCGATGCCGACCCACTCGGCGACCGGCTCGCCCTGCTTGGACACCTCGACGACGGTGCAGCCGCCGGCCGCGGCCGGGTCGTAGACGAGGCCCTTGACGTGCGGGACCGGGGCCTTGGCCTCGGACAGCGGGTCGCCGATCTCGTGGTTGTTGACCAGGAGGGTGGATCCGCGGGAGCCGGCGAAGGTGGCGGTTCCGTCGTGGTTGGACGGCGTGGTCTCGCCGGTCTCGAGCTTGGTGGTGCCCGTCCGGGTGATGATGCGGTAGCTGAACCCGGCCGGCAGGGCGAGGATGCCGTCGGGGTCGGGCTGCAGCGGGCCGTAGCCGAGCGCGGTGCCGCCCTGGCCGTCCGCGCCGTTCGCGCCGTCCGTGGCGTCATCGCCGGACGCGTCGGAGCCGGACTCGCCGCCGAGGGCGCCGGGGGCCGTGGCCAGGACGCCGACCGTGCCGACGAGGGCGACGCCCGCTCCCGTATAGGCCGAGCGCTCCACAAATTTTCTCCGGGAAATCGACATGCGGCACACGCTCCCGCTCGCGGGGAAACGCCAGTTGAACGGGGTGCGACATCACGGCGGGCCTTTACGCGCAGGTACGAATCTTGCACAAACAAGGTCAACAGGCGATCAAATCGGCCAAAAGCAAGATTTACCGCAGAACACCTTGACCGGCCCGCAACCCCGCAATAGACAGTTACCTACCTGCATCACCCATGGAGAAGGCGCCGCCCGCAAGCGCCGCGCGAATGTGGCCACCCGCGCGGACCGCGGCCCGCAGCCGACTCCCCCACGTCGGCCCCGGACCAGGGCCGGACGTATTGAACACACTTCGTGAACGTGGTCCCGCGCGGCCGCGCAATTGCCCATGCCGTGCGTGACCTGCGATTCAGGGAAGAGGTGGTCTGGCGTGAGCCAGCCCGAGATGATGCGAGGACCCACCGGCGGCCAGGTACCGGACACCGCCCGCCAGCAAGCACTCTCCGACTTCCTGCGCCCGCAGAACCCGATGTCGAATGTCGTCGGCTTCGGCCACGGCGTGAAATGGACCGACGGGCAGCCCACCGGCGAGGAAGCGGTGCTCGTCTTCGTGACCCAGAAGGTCCCGGAGTCGATGCTTCCCGAACGCGACGTCGTGCCCCGCCAGATGGACGACGGCACCCCCACGGACGTCGTCGCCGTCGGCCACGTCTCCGCGCAGCGCCAGCGCTCACAGCAGCGGATTCCGGGCCAGCGGGCCCAGGAATCCCAGCAGGGACAGGCGGAGGGCTCGATGGCCGAGCAGCTCGCGCCGCCGCTGCTGGAGGAGATGCCGGGGCTGCAGCAGGCCGGACCGCAGCTGCTGACCCGCAAGCTGCGCCCGTGCCCCTCCGGCTTCTCGGTCGGGAACGTACGGATCACGGCCGGCACCCTCGGCTCGGTGGTCTACGACTTCCTGCCGGGCGCCACCACCGACCCGCCGGCCCCCGGGATCGGCGTGCCGGGCAAGTACTACATCCTCAGCAACAACCACGTGCTCGCCGACTCCAACCGGGCCGGCATCGGCAGCCCCATCGTGCAGCCGGGGCCGTTCGACGGCGGCGTGGACCCGCAGGACCGGATCGCGATCCTGGACCGGTTCGTGACCATCCAGTTCGCCCCGCAGATCCCGCTGGAGCGGCACAACAACGTCGTCGACGCGGCGCTGGGCACGGTGTCCTTCCAGGACGCCACCCGCGACCAGTACTTCAGCGGCCCGCCGCGCGCCTGGCGGCGCAAGGCGAATGTGGCCGTCGGCGACCTGGTGAAGAAGACCGGCAGGACCACGAACCTGACCATGGGCCGGATCATCGCGGTCGACGCCACCATCGACGTCAACTACGGGACCGCCGGCACGGCGCGCTTCCGCGACCAGATCCTCACCACGAACATCTCGGCCGGCGGCGACTCCGGCTCGCTGGTGACCTCGTTCGACAACGTGGCGCTCGGCCTGCTCTTCGCCGGTTCCTCGGTCGTGACGGTGTGCAACCACCTGGAGAACGTGCGGTCGCTGCTGCGCGTCGAGATCTCCGAGCAACTGGCCTGACCCGAAGGGGGATATCCACCATGACGCAGGCCGCACAGCGGAAGAAGGGTCAGGCGCGCGGCGCCGAGCACCGCTTCTACAACCCGCAGGGACAGGAGGTGAAGACCCGCGACGAGGCCTTCGCCGCCCCGCGCGAGACCGACACCGAGGCCCTCGCCACCGAAGCGAAGCTGACCCTGCACAACGGGGCCGTCACCTTCGCGATCACCCTCAAGTACAACCCGAACACCTACCCGCACGTGATCACCGGAGGGCAGATCACCTCCGGCATCTGCGGCGCCCCCTGGGACATCACGGGCGGCACCCTCGGCGAGCAGCTCCGCCTCGACGCCAAGCGCGCCGGACAGGGCTCGTGCGCCAGCAGGATCACGGTGGTCGGCGAGTTCCAGAACCCGCCGGCGTATCGCGGCACGTACGGCTTCGACGGCTCCACGTCGTCGTTCAAGCACACGACGCGGTACGAGTGCTGAGCTGACCCACGCAGGTCAGAGCGGGCGGTCCGGCTGGACAAGCCGGGCCGTCCGCGCGCGGTTTCCTGGCGTCAGCGCGACCGCGCCTTGAAGGCCGCCTTCCTGGCCTCCTTCGCCACCTGCCGGTCCGGGTGCAGCCGCCCCATCGCCTCCAGCACCTCAGGCGTCGACGGGTGGTCCGTACGCCAGATCGTGTCGAAGAAGCCGGCGTTCTGCCCGACCAGCCCCTCGACGAGGTCGCGGAGCTCCGCCGAGTCGTCGTACGGGCCGCCGAGCTGCGCGGCGATGGTGTCGACGGTCAGCCAGTAGACCGTGTCCTCCGCGGGCGCCGGCACGTCCGCGGCGCCGCGCTCGGTGAGCCAGACCCGGGCCAGGCCGCCGAGGTGGTGGTCGTCGAGCACCTCGCGGAGCGCTGGCTCGGCGGCCGGGCCGAGCATGGAGAGCGTCTGCTGGGCGGCCAGCCGGCGCCGCGGCCCGCGGCCGTCGTCGCCGCGCGCGGCCGCGAGCAGGTCGCGCGCCGCCTCGGCCTCGTCGCGGTCCGCCAGCCACAGCGTCGCCTCGCTGCGGGCCGCCGCGTCCGCGTACTCGGGCAGCGCCTCCAGCAGCGCGTCCGCACCCTTGTCGGCCAGGTCGCCGACGAGCGGCGCGTCCACGCCGTCGTCGATCATCCGCTCGCGGAGCCCGTAGACCCCGAGCGGCGTCAGCCGCACCACCCCGTACCGGCTGACGTCCTCGTCCTCGTCGGACGCCACCTCGGCAGGCCCGTTGTCGTCGACCGCCGCGATCAGCGCCTCGTCCACCGGCCGGTACGCCACCATGCCGGTCTGCTCCAGCAGCCGGAACTGGTCGTCGAGGCGCATCATCGCCTCGGACACCTCCTGCAGCACCTCGTCGGTCGGCTCGTCCATGTCCTCCGGTACGACCATGGACGCCGCGAGCGCGGGCAGCGGCACCGCGCCGTCGCCGTCCTCCATGGCGGTGAGGAAGTAGAGGTTGGCGAGGACCCCGTCGAGGAAGTCCGCGTCGGCGTCCGGGTCCCAGTCGAGCTCGTCGAGGTCCAGCTCGCCGTCCTCGCCGAGCTGCTCGACGAGGCCGCTGAGGTCGGGTGCGGCCGCGTCGGAGAGCACCGACTCGCAGGCCGTCAGCCACAGCCCGAGGATGTCCTGCGGCGAGCCCTTGCCGACGAGCGCGAGCTCCTCGCCGTGGGTGACGGTGCCCGCGGAGTCGGCGTCCTCGTCCCCCTCCGCGGACTCATCGGTCTGCTCGACCTCCACCAGGCCCGTATCGACGGCGATCCGCCACGCGTCGTCGGCGTGCGCCAGATCCTCCTCGCTCTCGCCGAGGCCGAGCTGCTTCGCCGCCGCCCGCAGGTCGTCGTCGAGCAGCTCGCCGCCGGCGCCGACCCGGGTCTGCGGCCCCGACCACCGCGCCAGCACCACGGCGTGGGCGAACAGCGGCGCGGACAGCGCCGCTCGCGCGAGCTCCGCCTCGTCGGGCAGCTGCACCGGCGGAAGGGAGGGGGACTGAGCGGGCATCACGGCTCCATCGGACCTGGACGAATCGGGCGCTGCCCAAGCGTAGCCGTACGCGCGGGACCCGGGCTCCCCCGCCGGGTCCCGCGCGTACCCCCGCTCACCCTGGGGTCATGAACCGGCCCCCGGGAGCACCGGCTTGATCCGGAACAGCTGGTCGCCGGACTGGCCGACCAGGTGACTGCCGTCGAACATCAACTCCGGCGCGACGCCCTCCTGTATGGGCACCTCCCCCAGATCCACCGTGGCCTTCCAGCGCACCGCACCGCTGCCCAGGTCGAGGCCCACCAACTGCCCGGCGGGGCTCATGAGGTACGCCACCCGGTGCTCGAGGTCGACCACCGGCGGGGAGACCAGCTCGCTCATCTTCGGCGAGCCGGCGGGGGCGGCCTCCATGCGCAGCTCCAGTCCGTGCTGCCGGGTCCACAGCCGCTTGCCGTCCGCGGCCCGGTATGCGGATACCGAGCTGTTGCCCTGCGCCAGGATGACGCCGTCCGCGACCACGTACCCCGGGAAGCCCTTGACCGGGTGGCGCGACACCTTGCCCGAGCTCGTATCGACGCGGACCAGGTCGATGGAGCCCTTGCCGCTCATGTCCTTCTTCGTGAAGGACTCCCGGCCGCCGCCCGGCGCGGCGAGCAGCACCGCATCGCCGTCGGTGCCGAGATACGCCGTATTCGCCCGGACCGTCGCCACCGTCTGCGGCCGGCCGGTGTCCGGATCCAGCCGTACGAGCGAGCTCTCCTTGGCGGCGCCCTTGCCGGCCGGCGAGCACGGCAGATACGGCACGCCCGCGATCACGGCGCGATCGCAGTCGGCGTTCTTCCACCGGTGCTGCCACAGCTCCTTGCCCGACTTCGCGTCCAGCGCCTTGACGCTCCGGAAGCTCGGGGAGTTCGCGAGCACCTTGTCGCCGAAGAGCATGGCGGCGATGCGGTCGCGGTGCGAGTCGGCCATCTCGTGCCGCCACAGCTCGCGATGGCTGCCGGTGTCCAGCGCGACCAGGTCGGTGCCGGTGTCGGACGTGCGCGGCGCGTGTTCGGCGAAGGTGTACAGCACCCCGTCGCGTACCCCCGGCAGCACCGCGGCGGGCGAAGCACCGGTGGCGTCGCCCTTGGACTTCCGGGTCCATTCGACCTTTCCGGTACGGGCGTCCACGCCGACGGCGTCGTACCGCGGCCCCTGGCAGTACACGGCACCGGACCCGAGCGTGCACGCGTCCCACGCCTTGCCGGGCAGCGTGGCCCGCCACGCGAGCTTGCTCTTCTGGCTCGGCGGCCCGGCCGGCCGCGCCTCACCCCCGCCCGGGCCGTTGGCGAAGACGGTGCCGACGCAGATGCCGGCGAGGCCGAGGGCGGTGCCCAGCGCCCGGGCCGCGTTCCGCCGCCGGCGGCGCCGCATGACGCGGTCGGCGACTCCCACGGGCCCCGAAGGACCCTCGGGGTGCCAGTCCTTCAGGGCCTCGCGGACGGCGCGGTCCAGCTGGTCGGTGGTCATGCGCGGGCTCCCTTCGGGGCGTTGCCGAGTGGTGCGGTGATTGCGTCGGCCGCCGGACCGCCGCCGAGCTCGGGCGCCTGCGCCCGCAGCCGGGCGAGCGACCGGTGGGTGGTGCTGCGTACGGTGCCGATCGAGCAGCCCAGCACGGCCGCCACCTCGCTCTCCGACAGATCCTCGAAATAGCGCAGCACCAGCACCGTGCGCTGCCGCGCGGTGAGCCGGGCCAGCGCCTGCCGGACGGTGATCCGCAGGTCGGCGGCGCCGGTGCCGTCGGCGACGCCGGCGTCCCTGGGCGGCGCGGCGAACGTCGGCTCGCGGTGCGGCCGGCGCAGCCGCCAGCGGCTGATCTGCTGCCGGTACATCACCTTGCGTACATACGCCTCCGGGTTCTCCACGTGCCGCCAGCGGCCGAGCGCCTTCATGAGCGCGCTCTGCACCAGGTCCTCCGCCTCGTGCCGGTCGCCGCCGGTGAGCAGGTTCGCCAGCCGCAGCAGCGCGGACCACCGGGCGTCGACGAACTCCCGGAAACTCTCGTTGTCCTGTGGGTCCATGGGGCCCTCCCCTTCCCTCACGCCGTCAAAGACGTGCGGGGTCCCCGCCATCTATGCCTGCCGCCGCGGACTTTCTTCCCCGGGATTTTGCCTGCCGGCTCCCTGCCGAACCTTGACAAGGACCATGCCAGGACAACAGATTGACGCGCGTAGACGAACTCACTCCGGAGGCCGACCGTGCCCAACCGTCCCGTCATGTCCCGCCGTTCCCTCGCCATCGCCGCCGCGACGGCCACCGCGCTCACGGCGGGGCTGCTCACCGCGCTGCCGTCCGCGTCCGCCGCCGAGGTCCGTATCCACGACATCCAGGGCGCGGGCCGCCAGTCCCCGCTCGCCGGCCAGACGGTCGCGGAGGTGCCAGGGGTCGTCACCGGCGTCCGGGGCTACGGCTCCGCGCGCGGCTTCTGGTTCCAGGACCCGGACGCGGACGGTGAAGCGGCCACCAGCGAGGGCGTGTTCGTCTTCACCGGCAGCACGACGCCGACCGTGAAGGCGGGTGATTCGGTCCGGGTCTCCGGCACCGTCACCGAGTACGTCCCCGGCGGCGCCTCGTCCGGCAACCAGTCGCTCACCCAGATCACCAAGCCCACGGTGACCCCCGTCGAGTCCGGCGCGGAGATACCCGCGGCCCAGCAGCTCACCGCCGACGAGATACCCGACGCCTACACCGCCGACGGCGACCTCAACGCCCTCCCGCTGAAGCCGGACGCCTACGCCCTGGACCGCTGGGAGTCCCTGGAGGGCATGAACGTCTCGGTCACGGACGCCCGCGTCGTCGGCGCCACGGACGCGTTCAACGAGCTGTGGGCCACCGTGAAGCCGGACGAGAACCCGACCCGCCGCGGCGGCACCCGCTACGGCTCGTACACCTCGCAGAACGGCGGCAGACTGCAGATCCAGCAGCTGGTGCCGATCTCCGAGCACCCCTTTCCGAAGGCGAACGTCGGCGACGTCGTCACCGGCACCACCGAAGGCCCGCTGGACTACAACCAGTTCGGCGGCTACACCCTCACCTCCCGCACCCCGGTCGAGACCGAGGACCGCGGGCTCACCCGCGAGACCACCCGCGAGCAGGACCGCGATCAGCTCGCCGTCGCCACGTACAACGTCGAGAACCTGGACCCGGGCGATCCGCAGGAGAAGTTCGACAAGCTCGCCGAGGCCGTCGTCGCGAACCTCAGGTCGCCCGACGTCGTCGCCCTGGAGGAGGTCCAGGACGACAACGGCGCGAAGAACGACGGCACGGTGTCGGCCGAAGCCACGCTGAAGAAGCTCACCGACGCCATCGCGGCGGCCGGCGGCCCGCGCTACGACTGGCGGCAGATCGACCCGGCCGACAAGCAGGACGGCGGCGAGCCCGGCGGCAACATCCGCCAGGCCTTCCTCTTCAACCCGGACCGGGTGTCCTTCACCGACCGCGCCCCTGGCGACGCCACCACCCCGACGGAGGTGACGACGGTGAAGGGCCGCGCCGCCCTCACCCACTCCCCCGGCCGCATCGCCCCGGCGGACGCGGCGTGGAAGGACAGCCGCAAGCCCCTCGCCGGCGAGTTCGTCTTCCGCGGCCGGACGGTCTTCGTCATCGCCAACCACTTCTCCTCGAAGGGCGGCGACCAGGGCCTGACCGCCGCGACGCAGCCGCCGAACCGCTCGTCGGAAGCCCGGCGCACCGAGCAGGCCAAGCTGGTCAACGCCTTCGTGAAGGACATCCGCGGCAAGCAGCGGTCGGCCCGCACGGTGGTGCTCGGGGACATCAACGACTTCGAGTTCTCGGCGACGACGAAGGCCCTCACCGCGGACCGGGCGCTGCGTGCGGCGGCGTACGAACTGCCGCGGGCCGAGCGCTATTCGTACGTCTACCAGGGCAACTCGCAGATCCTCGACCAGATCCTGGTCAGCCCGTCGATCGACGACTTCGACTACGACGTGGTGCACATCAACGCCGAGTTCCACGACCAGAACAGCGACCACGACCCGGGCGTGCTGCGCTTCGAGCCCTAGGAACCGTGTAGAAGAACTACGAGGAGTGAAGTAGAAGAACTAAGTAGACCTTGCCGAAGGCGCGGTCTGACACTGTGCCACATGACCCTCACCCCCTTCGGCCGGACGGCCGCCGCAATGATCACGCCGTTCGACGCCGACGGCGCGCTCGACCTCGACGGGGCGTCGCGGCTCGCGGACCACCTGGTCTCCGCGGGCTGCGACGCCCTCGTGCTGAGCGGGACCACCGGCGAGGCGCCGACCACCACGGACGCCGAGAAGGCCGAGCTGGTACGGGCCGTGGTGGCGGCCGTCGGCTCAAGGGCCTTCATCACCGCGGGAGTCGGCACCAACGACACCCGGCACTCGGTGGAGCTGGCCCGGCAGGCGGCCGCCGCCGGCGCCCACGGCCTCATCGTCGTCACCCCGTACTACTCGAGGCCCACCCAGGACGGGATCGCCGACCACCTGAGCACGGTCGCCGACGCCACCGGCCTCCCGGTGCTGCTCTACGACATCCCGGGCCGCACGGGCGCGGGCACGGCTCTGGCGTACGACACGCTGCTCCGACTGGCCGAACACCCGCGCATCCTGGGGGTGAAGGACTGCGCCTACGACCCGCTGAAGTCGGCGCGGGTCCTCGGCGCCACCGACCTCGCCTACTACTCCGGCAGCGAGGAGAACAACCTCCCGCTCCGCGCCATCGGCGGCGCGGGCTTCGTCAGCACCGTCGCCAACGTCGCCCCGCGCGAAGTGATCGCCATCCTCGACGCCTTCGACGCGGGCGACACGGCCGAAGCCACCCGCCGCCACCTCGCCCTCGCACCGCTGGTCGAGGCGGTGATGTCAGCAGGCGTCGGCACCGTCATGGCAAAGGCCCTGCTGCGCGCCCAGGGCCTCCCGTCCGGCCCCGTACGCGGCCCGCTGAAGGACGCGGACGCGACGCAGACCGCCGAGCTGCTGGAGCAGCTGCGACGGTCCGCGCCGGAGGCGGAGCTGGTCAGCGCCTCGGCGTGAAGACCGCGGTCCAGCGACCGGGCGCGTCGTCCTTCTTGCCGCGGCCGCCGGTCAGCACCGTAGTGGTCTCCTTCTCGATGTCGACGAGCACCAGTTCGTTGTCGAACTCGCCCCTGCCCTTCCCGCACACGCCCTCGTGGCAGTCCCAGGCGATAACCCGCTTGCTGTCGGCCCAGGCCAAGAGCTGCTGGCCGGGGATTTCCTTCGCCGGCTTGCCGGTGTCCGGGTCGAGGAGATACGAGCTGGTCTTGTTGCCCTCGCCGGCGAAGTCACCCGCCATGTAGGTGCCGTCGGGCGACAGGCCCGCGGTGGGGTAGCCGCGGTGCTTCTCCTTCGGCGGGGCCGGGACCTGCTTGCCGTCCGTCGTCAGGAAGCGGATGTACGGCTTCGCCGACATGAACTCGTACAGGAGCGTCCCGTCGGCGTTCCAGCCGAAGTCCTCGCGGGGGTTGACGTGCGACGACAGCGGCATGCCCTTCGGCAGATCCAGGTCCTTCGGGTATCCCACCCGGTGATAGACCGCCTCGCCGGAGGCCACGTCGACGATGTAGAAGCCGGTCCGGCTCGCCTTCGGACCGGGCTGGTCCTTGCCGTTGACCTTCTCCTTGGCATCCCAGAAGCGGCCGTCCGGATTGCGCGCATACGCGGTCGCCACCAGCCGCTTGCCGTCAGGGGAGAACTCGACGCCTCCCACGCCCTTCGGCACCAGGATCCAGCGGTCGACCTTCCAGGTGTCGAGGTTCAGGATGCCGATCCGGTCGGCGGGCAGACCGCGTTCGAGCACGGCGGCCTGCTGCATGCCGGGGGCCACGTCCAGCCAGGCCCAGTTGGTCTTCTCGTACCGCTTCGTCGCCGGGTGGTAGAGGTGCCAGACCGGGGTGAGATCCCACTCCTTGCCCGGCAGCTTCTTCTTGTGGTTCTGGCGGTACGCCGACACCGCCACGTCCCCGGCCGCCACCAGCTGGCGCGGCGGCGACTGGTCCGGCCGGGCGATGATGTCCTGCTGCGGGATCTCCACCGCCGGGTCCGAGCCCCCTGTGCCCGGACCGAGCAGCGGAACCGCCACCGCCACGGCGACGATCGCGGCGACCGCCGTGATCAGCCCGGCGTATCTGCGGGTGCGGCGGCGGGAGCGGGTGCGCAGGACGCGGTCCGCGAGGTCCGGCTGTACCGCCGCCTCCTTCTTGTCGTCCGCGAGGTCGCGCAGCGACGCGCGCACGAGCTCTTCGACATTCACGGCCTTACCTCCGTCAGGTGGTTCGGGCCGCCCTTGAGGGCGTCACCCGAGGCGAGGGCGGAGAGTTCGGGGGCCATGGTGCGGAGCTTGGCCAGGGAGCGGCGGGTGGTGCTGCGGACGGTGCCGACCGAGCAGCCGAGCAGTTCGGCGACGTCGGCCTCCGGCAGGTCCTCGTAATAGCGCAGCACGAGCATCGTGCGCTGCCTGGCGGTCAGCCGGCGCAGCGCCTTGCCCATGACGAGCCGCAGTTCCACGGCGTGCGCGGCGTCGCCGGCCGGAGTGGTCAGCTCCGGCGGTTCGGCGACGCTGTGCTCGCGGGCGCGGCCGCGCAGCCGCCAGCGGCTGATCTGCTGGCGGTAGAGGACCTGGCGGACGTATGCCTCCGGCTCCTCGATGCGCTGCCAGCGGCCTGCCGCCTTGATCAGCGCGTTCTGCAGCAGGTCCTCGGCGGCGCCGCGGTCCCCTCCGCTGAGCAGCAGCGCGACTCTGAGCAGCACACTGGATCTGCTCTCCACGAACTCCCGGAAACTGGCCTCACTCGCACTGTCCACCGCCCCCCTCCCCTTCTCTTCCGTTGGTAAGCACCGGTGCTATCCGGGAAGACGCTTCGGGGGGCGTGCTGCTATGCCTCGGGTTTCCGGAGACCGAACGCGGGGTGCTGGTGGGGATGGTGCGGCTGCGGCTGCCGGCGCTCGTGCTCGTTCTCGCGGGCGAGGACGTCGCGTACGAGCAGCGTGGCGCCGGCGACCGCGCCCGGCATGACGAAGACCGCGACGAGCGGGATGAGGAAGAGCAGCACCAGCGGCACCCCGAAGCCGAGGGCGAGCAGCTTGCGGCCGCGCAGCAGGGCGAGGCGTTCGCGGACGGCGATGCCGCGGCGCTGCATCGCGACGGCGGTGAGCTCGGCGGCGAGGAAGAAGCCGGAGACGGCGAAGCCGATGGCGGGGATGACGGTCTGCCCGATGAGGGGGATGAACCCGAGGAAGAAGAGCGGGATGGTGAACATCAGCGCGCGGGAGAGGACGTACAGGCTCTCCTTGGCGGAGATCCACAGCTCCTGCCACAGCGGCCGCCGCGGGGCGTCGTCCGGCGCCCCGCCCTCCGACTCCTCGACCGCCTCCGACAGCTTCTCGTAGAACGGCTCACCGATCAGCAGGGTGACGGCGGTGAAGCTCAGCACGGCCAGCGCCAGCCCCCCGACCAGCAGCAAGGCCATGAACAGCCCGCGCAGCACCCCGCGCCAGGTCTCGGACCAGCCGTCGGCGAAGGGCGTCGCCCAGGTGGCGATGTCATCGGCGAAGAACCCGAGCGCCACGAGCGCCGCCGCGAAGAGCACAAACGCCACCAGCCCGGGCAGCAGCCCGAACCCGTACCACCGCCCGTGCCGGGCCACCCATTTCTGCCCCTTGCCGAGATACGCCAGCCCGGCGCCGAATTCGCTCATCCCCGCAGCCTAGAGGAGTCGCCCGCTGCGCCGCCGGGTGGAGGCGTCAGCCGCCCTTCACCCGCAGCCGCAGCCCCAGTCCGGCCGGATCGGTGTAGCGCGAGGTGTCCGCCGCCAGGCCCTCGGCCGAGCCGGGGAAGAGCCAGAAGCCGCCGCGGAACACGCGGTATTGCGGGGCCGCGGCCACCACGTCGGCATACGTGTCGCCGTTGATGTCCAGCAGCGGGAAGTCGGCGTGGAAGCCGTGGTGGATCGTGCCCTTGTGGCGGGTGGGGACGCCCGGAGTGTCCAGGTCGAAGGCGGTCGCGCCGGCCGCGGTCGGCGGGCCGTGCGCGGCGCCCGGCAGCAGCGTGAAGCGGCCGTTGTCGTCGTCCTCGCCGGGGGTGTTGATCACCAGGTCGGGGCGGCGATCGCCGGTCACGTCGCCGGTGGCCGCGGGACCGAAGCGATCGGCACCTTGCGAGTCGCCCGGAATACCCGGAGTGTCCTGGCTGTAGACGGAATTGGGGCGTCCGGTGCCGGGACCTGACTTGGCCCCGTAGACGACCGTGAGCCGGCCGGCGCCGGGCTTGGGCGCGGGCGGCGGCATGTCGCCGTAGGAGAGCAGGTCGTCGATGCCGTCGCCGTCCACGTCGCCGGCCCGGGGCATGGTGCGGCCATCGGCGGTGGCATTGCCGAGGGTGCGCGGCAGCGGCATCCGGATCAGGCCCTGCGGACTGCCGCGGTAATAGCCCTCGACCGGCGGCGGTGGCGGGTCGTCGTCCTCCTCTTCGCCCGTGTCGAGACTGAGGATCAGCGCGTCGTCGAAGCCGTCGCCGTTGAAGTCGCCCGTGAGGGGCCGGCCGCCGGCAGCGACGTCGAGGGCCGCGGTACGGGCGGGTGCCCCGTCCTTGCCGAACGGCCCGAACGCCACCGACCCCTTGCGCAGCCCGCCGGGGTTGCCGCCCTTGACGGCTGGAACGTGCCCGGGGTTGATCAGGTCGAGAGCGTCGTCGCCGTTCACGTCGGCCATCGCCCCGGCCGCGAAGTCCGCGGGCAGCTTGAGCGGCTGCGGGTCGCCGAGGCAGCCCGGGCCGCCCTTGATCACCACGGGGACCGGCGTACCGGGACCGTCCGGGTTCCGCTGGGCGAGCAGGTCCGTATAGCCGTCGCCGTCCAGGTCGCCGCGGGCGCCCGGGACCAGGCCGAGCTTGTCGAAGATGCGCACCCGGTGCCGGTCCAGGCCGCCCTTGCCGCCGTGGACGACCGCGACCTGGCTGCGGAGCAGCTGGGAGGAGGCGTCCCTGATCGACACGGTCGTCGCGTAGTCGTCGTATCCGTCCTGGTCCAGGTCACCCGCGCCCTTCGCGCCCCGGCCCTCCGGCCCGGAACGCTCGCCGCACTGCCCGGTCGCGCGACCGCCCTCCTCGGACCGCCCGGAGCCTGCACTGCCGCACCCGGCGAGCAGCACGGCCACACAGCCGGCTATTGCGGCGAGGGTGTGGGTACGCAAGGGGCCTCCTCGGAGCTGCGGGACTGAAGCGGTGACGGAGACACGGAGCGCCCCTCACGGATGAGGGGCGCTCTTCGCCTGCTTTGGGCGGTGGGACTCAGTTGTGGCTGTGCAGGACGTCGTTGAGGCCGCCCCAGACCGCGTTGTTCGGGCGGGCTTCCACCGTGCCGGTGACCGAGTTGCGGCGGAAGAGGATGTTGGAGGCGCCGGAGAGTTCGCGGGCCTTCACCACCTGGCCGTCGGGCATCGTGACGCGGGTGCCCGCGGTGACGTAGAGGCCGGCCTCGACCACGCACTCGTCCCCGAGGGCGATGCCGACGCCCGCCTCGGCGCCGACGAGGCAGCGCTCGCCGATGGTGATGCGGACGTTGCCGCCGCCGGACAGGGTGCCCATGGTGGACGCGCCGCCGCCGATGTCGGAGCCGTCGCCGACGACGACGCCCGCCGAGATGCGGCCCTCGACCATCGAGGTGCCGAGGGTGCCGGCGTTGAAGTTGACGAAGCCCTCGTGCATGACGGTGGTGCCCGCGGCGAGGTGCGCGCCGAGCCGGACCCGGTCGGCGTCGCCGATCCGGACCCCGGCCGGGGCGACGTAATCCGTCATCCGCGGGAACTTGTCCACGCTGGTGACCGCCAGGTGCAGCCCGTCGGCGCGGGCGTTCAGCCGCGCCTCCTCCAGCTTGTCGACCGGCACCGGGCCGAGGTTCGTCCAGGCCACGTTGGCGAGGAGGCCGAACTGCCCGTCCAGGCTGATGCTGTGCGGCTTGACCAGCCGGTGCGAGAGCAGGTGCAGGCGCAGGTAGACGTCGTGCGCGTCGGCCGGCTTCTCGGCGAGCGAGGAGATCACGGTACGGACGGCGACGATCTCCACGCCGCGGCGCGGGTCCGGGCCGAGGGCCTTGGGCGCGGCGGCGCCCAGCAGCTCGGCGGCGCGCTCGGCGTCCAGCCGCTCGGTCCCGGCGGGGCCGGGCGCCTCGGCCAGCTCGGGCGCCGGGAACCAGGTGTCCAGGACGGTGCCGTCCGCGGCGACGGTGGCCAGGCCGGCGGCGACGGCGCCGGTGGTGGTGAGGGTGTCGTTCGTAGCAGTCACGCCCCTGAACCTAACCGGACGGGGGGCCGGGAGGCGAACCGGTCTCGGACTGCGGGCGCCGCGCGCCGTGCCCATACCGGCCGCTCAGTGCGCCCCGGCGAGGTTCAGCACCGCCACGCCCGCGATCACCAGCGCGATGCCCAGGAACTTCGCCGCCGTCGCCGACTCCCCCAGGAACAGCATCCCGATCGCCGCGATCACCGCCGTCCCCGCCCCCGACCAGATCGCATAGACCGTCCCCACCTCGAGCGTCTTCAGCGTCTGCGCCAGCAGCCAGAACGACACCGCGTACCCGAGGGCCGTCCCCAGCGACGGCCACAGCCGGCTGAACCCGTCGCTGTACTTCATCGAGGTGGTGCCCAGCACCTCCGCCAGAATCGCGCCGCCCAGGGTCAGATAGATCATGTCCCGAGCGTACGCAGCCGGGGTGGCCGGTATGGCCCGATTAACGGCAGCGCCCGATCAGTCGAGGACCGGATGACGGGATTCCACGGGCACGCGCTCCGCCTGGCGCCCGAGCCGCGGCCCGACCGCCAGCACCACGACGCCGGCCACGGCGGCCAGCCCCGCGCACACCTCCCACAGCATCCCGGGCGCCAGCTCGTACAGCCCGCCTCCCAGCGGCGGCGCCAGCACCACGCCGCTCACCGAGACGCCGGCGTACAGGCTCTGGAAGCGGCCCTGCAGCCCCTCCGGCGCCTGATCCGCCACGTACGCCGTGGCCGGGGTCTTGTAGAGGATCTCGCCGAGCGTCAGCAGCAGCATCATCCCGATCGCCGTGCCCAGGCCCACCCCCAGGGCGAGCACCGCATAGCCCGCCCCGACCAGCAGCAGTCCGCAGCCGAAGATCCGCAGCGGCGGGTGCTTGCGCAGGGCCAGCGTCGCGGGCAGCTCGAGCAGCAGGATCATGCCGCCGTTGATCGCTATCAGCCAGCCGTAGACGTGGGTGTCGAGGCCGTGCCGGCCGAGGTCCACGGGCAGCGTCGAGTACTGCTGCCGGTAGGCCATGTCCGTCAGCAGGGTCGCCCCCAGCAGAAGCAGCACCCCGGGCCGGGCGCGCAGCGCGGCCCAGACACCGGACCGCGGCGCGTCGTCTTCCTTGGTACGGGCCCGGCGCCGCCCCTCCGCGGGCAGCACCCGCGCCGAATACGCCGCGACCGCGAGCACCGCGAGCCCCTCGACGGCGAAGAGCCACCCGTACGACACGTACGCGATCAGCAGCGCCCCGAGCGGCGGCCCCACGGTGACCCCGGCATTCGCCGCCAGCCGCCACACCGCGAAGGCCTGCCGCCGCTCCCCCTCCGGCACCACGACCGCGACGAGCGCGGCGCTCGCCGCCCGCATCGTGCCGCCCGCGTACTGCCCGAGCGGCAGCGCTACGTAGAGCAGCGCCACCGGCAGCACCGGCAGGCTCAGATACGCGAGCCCGGTGACTGCCGCGCCGGTGATCAGCACCCGCCGGTGCCCGAAGCGGTCGCCGAACCAGCCGCCGGTGAAGTTCCCCGCCACCATGCCCGCGCCGCCGATCCCGCTGAGCACGCCGGCCTGGGCCACGGGGAAGTCGCGCGCGTCGGTGAGATAGACGAAGAAGTAGATGAAGGTGAACGACACGAAATGCTGGAAGAAGGTCGAACCCGCCAGCAGCCAGACCGTCTTCGGCACCTTTCGCAGCGTGCGCAGCATGCTCGGCGACCCCCCGCCATAGTCCGTTCGATGCTCGATGCTCGATGCTCGATGCGGAACGGACTATGGCAGAGGGGTTCGGCTCAGCGCATGCCGGGGACCCAGATCGACCAGTCGTAGTAGTCGGTGCCGGGGAGCTTCCGCGACTGGGAGGGGCTGGGCGCGGGGTCGCCGCCGCCGTCGTCGCCGCCCGAACTCGAGCCGCCGCCCGAGGTACTTGACCCGCCGGACGTGCCGGAGCCGCCGGTGGTGCCGTCGTCGCCGGAGTCCCCGCCGCTCGTACCGCCGGACCCGCCGGACCCGCTCGACCCGCCGCCGGTCGCGTCCCCGCCCCCGGCCGAGCCGCCGGCGTCCGCGTCCTCGCCGCCCTGCGGCCGCGCACCGTCGCCGTCGGAACCCGCGCCGGCGGCGGCGTCGCGGCTATCGGGCTCCTTCTTGCTCTCGGCCTTGTCGGCATCGTGATCGGGCGACGACTTCTCCGCCTTCTCACTGGCCGCGCTGCTCCCGGGTTCGGTGGGCCCGAACGGCGGGGCGCCGGAGGACGCCTGCGCCCCGTCCCCCGCATCCGCCTGATCCCGATGCTGCGACTCAGGCCCGTCGGGCCCCTGCACCGCCAGCACCCCGAAGGCCGCACTGGCGGCGAGCACGACACCGACGGCGGCCCGTATGACCCAGCGCTCGGCTTTGGGCTGCTCGTGGGGGTCGAGGACGGGGGCAGCGGCGGTGGACGCGGCCTCCTCGGGAGAGACGAACTCCGCGAGTACGGCGGGCAGGAGGGCGGTGTCGCGGTCGGCGGAGGGCGCGGCATCGGGCTCGCGGCTGAGCTCCGGCACGAGCTCCCGCTCCGGCTCCGGCTCAAGCACGGGCTCGCCCACCCGCTCTGGCTCCCACCCAAGCGCGGGCTCGCGCTCAGCCTCGGGCTCGCCCTCCGGCTCGGGCTCCCACCCGAGTACGTGCTCGCGCTCGGCCTCGCCCGCCGGCTCCAACGCCGGCTCCGGCTCCGCCTCAACCGCGTAATCGGCCTCGGCCAGCTGCTCCGCCCAAGCCACCGCCGAAACGCCGTCGACCAGCTCCTCCACCTCGTCCGGCTCTCCGTCCCCAGCCGGCACACCGGACCAACTCAGCCCCAGCGCACCCGCCTCCACCACGGCCGAGGTAGACGTCCCTTCCACCGCATACGACTCGGTCCACGCGATCACCGCATCCGCATACCCCTCCGCGGCATCGAAGGCCTCCAACGCAGCCCGGGCATCATCCTCATCCCGCAGGTCACCCCCACCCGCACACAGACACAGCCCGGCCGACAGCGCCGCATCGTAGATGTTCAGCGGATCCGCACCCGCACCGCTCTCGCCGCCCTCGCCCCCTCCCCCGAGGGAATCGCGAGCCGCCCGGATCCCCCACAGCGCCCACACGGACGGATCGAACCCCATCGGCCCGATCCTCCGCCCCCCGGGCACCCCCTCGCCGGAGGCGGAGGCGGAAGCCAACGTCCCGCCCTCGTCGAGCGCCCCGCCCCACGCATGCCCGGACGCCACCATCCCCATCCCGGCCAGGAGTTCCCACCCCAGCCGGCTCCCCGGATACGTCACCGCGAGGCTCGCCTCCGCGTGCCGGTAGGCCGCGAGCGCGGTCGCGGGGATGCCGACGTGCGCCGGGACGGCCGGCACCTGGGCAGGGTCGTCCGAGGCGCCCGCCGGGGGCCCTGCGGGTGGCAGGTCGGTATGGAATGGCCGGGACGGCTGCTCCTGGTTGTCGGTCAACGTTCCCTCCGGCACCGCTTCTTTGCGACGACTTTGCGACGACGACGCACTGGCGCAGCGGAACGTACTTCCGGCAACTATGCAGATCAATGGGTTACTTACAACTGTCGGCCCCTTTAGGCGAAGATTGTCACCGCCCTCAGTAATTCGAACACCGCGCTTGTCACGCGATCAGCGTCCGCTTGGGCCGTACGACGCAGAACTCATTCCCCTCCGGATCCGCCAGCACGGTCCACGACTCCTCCCCGGTCTGCCCAACGTCCACCCGCCGGGCGCCCAGCCGGATGACCCGCTCGATCTCCGCGTCGCGGTCCTCGGCCGTGGTGGTCAGGTCGATATGCAGCCGGTTCTTGGTCCGCTTCGGCTCGCTCACCGGCATGAAGCAGATCCCGGCCGGCGCGTTCTCGTACGGGCCGATGACGATCTCCCGCTCCCGTACGGACAGAATCGGCCAGTCCAGCACCGCGGCCCAGAAGCGGGCGAGGCGCGGCAGGTCGTGCGTATCGATGACGATGTGGTGCAGCTGCAGCGGCATGCCCCGATCGTCGCGCAACTCCCGCGCAACCGGCACCCGGTATCCACGGGACATGCGAAGACGAGGACTTCTGCTCGCCGCCGCCGCGGCAGCGCTGGGCGCCGGCATCGCCTCCGTACCGGCCCCCGCCGCCCAGGCCGCCACCGGCGCCCCCAACAACGACCCGGCCTTCCTGCAGGCCTACGTGAACAACGTGGAGAACCTGCCGACGGTCGGCCTCCAGTGCCCCGGCGACTGGCAGGACCTGGTCCACTACATGAAGCTGCAGACGTACCGGCCCGACGTCTTCGTGATGCAGCAGATCAGCAATCAGACGCAGCTCAACAGCTATACCGCCCGGCTCTCGCAGGAGTTCGGGGAGACCTACCGGGCGGTGATCGCCGAGCCCAGCCCCGCCGCGATGAACAGTCCCTGCGGCGCCCCGAAGGACCACCAGACCAACGCGGTGATCTACCGCACCGGCCGTTTCGACCTGAAGAGCGACCCGAACGCCGAGACGAAGCGCTGGCAGGCCCAGTCGGACGAGAGCGGCAGCTGCGCCAACAACGATCAGGCGCGGACGAAGGCGGTGAAGGTCCGGCTGCACGACAAGGCGGCGAACAAGGACGTCACGGTGGCCTCGGTGCACTGGCCCACCGCCGCGTCCGGCGGCCCCGCGTGCGCCGAGTCGAACGCCGCGGAGGCCGCCGCCGAGCTGACCCAGGACGGCTACGGCGGCAGCCTGCTGATCTTCGGCGGCGACGCCAACATCACGGACCTGGACGGCGCGGCGTACCGCGGCTGGTACGCGAAGACCAACGGTGACCTGGGCGGCAGCCGCGGCTACCGCGACGGGGTGTACGCGGCCTGCGCCGGCGACAAGGCGTGCCTGGCGAAGAACTGGACGCTGAGCGGGACATCACGCCGTATCGACTTCCTCTTCGCGAGGAAGGGCGCGGGCGGCCTGCCGGCGACGTCCGACGCACACACCGTCACCTGGGACGAGGGCGACGCCGCCGACAAGCAGCTGACCGGGGACGACCGGGCGGACATGAACTACTCGGATCACCGGGCGGTGCGGGTGCGGGTGCATTACTGAGCCGGCGGGTCCCCGGTGAGCTTGGCCAGCTCGGTCTGGAAGTGATCCAACCGGGCCTGGAGCAGCGCCGCTTCGGCGGCGAGTTCGACGACGGTGCTGTCGCTGCCGGCTATCGGGGCCATACCCGCGGCCGCCGCGACCCGCACCCGCAGCCCCTCCCCACCCAGCCGCCCGAACTCCGCCGCTCCGACGGCCTTCCGCGCCCCCGCGCACCCGGCGCACGCCGGTTCCACCGCGAGCCACCCCGGCCGCCCCC
>NZ_JAAKZV010000601.1 GCF_011044975.1 Streptomyces coryli
CCCCGCCCCCACTCCCTCCGTAGCCGGCCAACCCACCGGCACCGCACGGAAGGCAGGACGGCAGCGCGGCCGTCACCATCCGATGCCAAGCCTCCCGTCCACCCCTCGGACCGCCAGCCAGGTGACTTATGCAGGCGATCCCTACGACCCCTTTATCCGATTTGCGCGATTAACACGCTTTGCGCGTGTTAAATCGGAGGCTCCGGCCCTCCGACAGCGAAGAGCGACTCATGAAGCGAGGCCCCCGCCGCCGCACCCGCGCCCTGTCCGGCGCAGTGGCAGCGGCCGCACTGGGCCTGGCTCCTGTGGTGCTCGCGGGTGGGCTCGGACTCGCTTCGACAGAGAATGCGGCGACGACAGGCCGCGCCGTCCCCTTCAGGGAGACCGCCCAAGGACCGGGCGGGGAGTCCGACGACGGCCCGGGAGCCCACGCCGCCGAGGGCGCGGCCGAAGGACCGGGCGGCGAATCGGACGACGGCCCAGGCGCCCACGCAGGCGAGGCTCCCGTGGTCCCGAGACCGGAACCCAAGCCCGTACCGAAGCCGGAACCCAAGCCCGTACCGAAGCCGGAACCCAAGCCGGACCCGCCCCGCCCAACGCGTCCCGAC
>NZ_JAAKZV010000602.1 GCF_011044975.1 Streptomyces coryli
CCCACGCCCCGAGACTCCCCGGCATGCGCACCTACCGCGAGCTGGCCCACGTCCCCGAATTCCGCCCCCTCTTCGGCGCCGCCGCCGCGCACGTCGCCGGCATGACGGTGAGCGGCCTCGCGCTCGGCACCCTCGTCTACGACCGGACCGGGTCGCCGCTGCTGTCCGCGCTGAGCATGTTCGGCCCGTCGCTCGCCCAGATGCTGGGCGCCACCATGCTCCTCTCGGCCGCCGACCGCCTGCCGCCGCGCGCCACGACGGTCGCCATCGCGCTCGCGTACGCCGTCGGCACCGCCGCCCTCGCGATGCCCGGGATGCCGCTGGGCGGGATGTTCGCGGTCATCCTCGCCCTGGGCCTCGTGGGTTCGGTCGGGGGCGGCGTGCGCTACGGGCTGCTCACCGAGATCCTGCCCAAGGACGGCTATCTGCTGGGCCGTTCAGTGCTCAACATGTCCGCCGGCACCATGCAGATCTGCGGCTACGGCGCCGGCGGCGTCCTCGTCCTGGCACTCTCCGAGCGCGGCACCCTGCTCGCCGCCGCGGGCCTCTACCTCCTCGAGGTCGTCATCGCCCGCTACGGCCTGACCCGCCGCCCACCCCGCGCCAC
>NZ_JAAKZV010000603.1 GCF_011044975.1 Streptomyces coryli
CCCGCAGCTCGATCGTGTGCCGCCCGCCCGGTGGCAGCTGCAGCTCCCAGCGGAGGAGCCCTGCCGACGCCACCGCGGTGTCCGGCGGCGGGTCCGCCGTCACCACGGACTGGGCGCCGGCCGCGGCCCACCGCAGCCCCGACTCCCACACCCCCGCGTCCACTTCTCCCCCTGCGGCGCCCGCGGCGATCGCTCCGAGCTCCGCGAGGTCCGTGCCGAGTTGGGCCTCCAGCTGCAGGCGGAGCGGGCGGGTGGCGCTGCTGAAGAGTGTGAGCCGCTCGAGGCCTGACGCGTTGCGCAGTCGCTCCAGGATGACGTCCGGGTCGGGGCCCGGCTCGGCGCCGGTGCGGACCGTGGCGATGAAGCGGGCCCGGCCTGCGGCGGTCATCCGGCCCTGCAGCGCGACCGGTTCGGCGCCGGAGACCCGCACCTGGCAGCGGGACAGCAGCCGGCGGCCGCCGTGGTAGAAGCCCTCGAGACCGCTGCCGTCGAGCTGGCCGTGCTCCGCGGAGACCGCGAACGCGGGCAGCGCCACGCACACCAGTGACGCATGCGCCGACGGCAGTGCCGCGGGCGGCGCGGCCGCTGGGGTGGACGGAGC
>NZ_JAAKZV010000604.1 GCF_011044975.1 Streptomyces coryli
TCATGTCTCGTGGGATCGGAGATGTGTACAAGAGACAGGGCCGGCAGGGGCGCTGAGCACCGCATATACCCGTAAAGCGGGCGGTCGGGCGATCTCGGCCGGGCGCGCGGGCAGCGTCCGTACGCCGCACCGACACGCCGGTCGGCGCCCGACTGCCGGAGTGGGCGCGTGTCGCGCTTCGCGCGCCCAGCTCGCGGGTGGTTTGCCGCTGCGACACGACTACCGCGACCCCTGCGGCGCAGCCTCCCGGCGTGCAGTGCCGCATAGCTCACCTCCTCATCCGCTCCTTCGCCACGGCCGCGCTCGGCGCAATCGCGCTGACCGCGACTGCTCTGGGCGCCGCCGCCGTGGCGGCGGCCGCGACCCCGGCGCACGCCGCGCTGCCCGCTGTCGCGGCGCCCGCCGCCCCCGCCGAGGGCTGTGCCTATACGGGCCGCGAGTTGCCGCTCGATGAGCTCGGCGAGATGGCGCGGCGTGGTGATGTCGCCGGGGCGGTGCGGCAGGCGTGCCGCAAGCAGCCGCCGCCGCCTCCGCCGCCGCGCAAGCCCGCGCCTCCGCCACCGCCGCCACCGGTC
>NZ_JAAKZV010000605.1 GCF_011044975.1 Streptomyces coryli
GGTCTGTGGGCGGGCGTGCTGTGCACGAGATCGTCCGGCTGGAAGGGCTGGCGCGGCAGGTCGCGCGTACGTCGGGGTCGGTGCAGTCCTTTCTGCGTAACACCGCCGAGGCGGTGTACTCCGCCGCCCAGAGCGGCACGGCGTACGCCTGCGATGCCACCGCGCCTGCCGGCTGTCCGCGCGAGCCGGGTTCGGTGGAGGTGCGGCATGCGGCGTCCCAGCTGATGCAGCGCGGGAGTCTCGCGCCGGTGCTGGTGCGGCATCTGCTGTGGGCGGCGCTGGCTACGGGGCTGCCGGTGCAGCTGCATGGGGGAGATCCGGCGGATCTGGACGATTTCATCGAGCGGACGGACGGGCTCGGTACGGATCTGGTGCTGGTGCCGGGGCCGCGGGGCCCGCAGCACGTGGCGGCGGCGCGGCGGGCGGCTGTGCATCGGCACGTATACGCGGATGCGGGGCCCGATCCGGCGGTGGCGCTGCGGGTGGCGCCTGCGGGGAAGCTGCTGTTTTCGACGGGGGCTCGGGCGCTGCCCGAGCTGTACGTGGTCGCGGCGCGGGGCTTCGCGGCGGCGTTGGGGCGGGTCGCGGAGGAG
>NZ_JAAKZV010000606.1 GCF_011044975.1 Streptomyces coryli
GGGTGGGGGCGGTCCAGCCGGGGCCCGCGGTGAGGACCGTGGTGTGGCGGCGGGTGCCGCGCATGCCCCAGCTCTGGGTATGGATGTGCTGGGCCAGGGGGCGGTTCGCGGTGGAGCGGGTCTGGGACCAGAGGACGACGGCCGCCGGGCCGAGGCGGTGCAGGGCCTTGGTGACCGCCTCGGCGGGCACCGCGGCGCCGAACATGCGGGTGGGGACGCCGCGTTCGATGAGCGCCGCGGTCAGCGACTCCAGCGCGAGGGTGTGCATCTCGCCGGGGACGCAGGCCAGGACGACGGGCGGGGCGTCGGGGGTGGCGGCAGGGTCCGGATCGGGTGCGGTTGCGGTGCGCAGGACCGTTGAGATGTGCCACGAAAGGAGGTGTTCCTCCTCGACGTGGGCGTCACCGTCCGCCTCCCAGCGGCGGCCGGCCGCCTGCAGGGCCGGGGCCATCACCCGTTCCCAGCCGTCCACCAGGCCGTGCTTGCCGATCAAGGCCCGGAGTTGGGTGTCGAGCCGCGGCGCGTCGAGGCGTTCCGCAGCGCGGACCAGGCCGCGGCTGGCCGAGCGGTCGGTCGTGGCGGGCGGGC
>NZ_JAAKZV010000064.1 GCF_011044975.1 Streptomyces coryli
GCCCCCGCCCCCGCTTACGTTCGGAAATCCACGCCCCGTCTCTACGGGCGTAGAGCTTCCGCCTGCCGAGGCAGCACCGCCGGCCTCCCGGCCCCGGCGCATCGCGCTCGCACCGCGCAAAAGGAGCAGCTCATGAGCAACGTCGTACGCGCCGCCCTGGTCCAGGCGACCTGGACCGGCGACACCGAGTCGATGATCGCCAAGCACGAGGACCACGCCCGGGCCGCGGCCGCACAGGGAGCCAAGGTCATCGGCTTCCAGGAGGTCTTCAACGCCCCCTATTTCTGCCAGGTCCAGGAGCCCGAGCACTACCGCTGGGCCGAGCCCGTCCCCGACGGCCCCACGACGACCCGCATGCAGGCCCTCGCCCGCGAGACCGGCATGGTCATCGTCTCGCCGGTCTTCGAGGTCGAGCAGGAGGGCTTCTACTACAACACCGCCGTCGTCATCGACGCCGACGGCACCGTCCTCGGCAAATACCGCAAGCACCACATCCCGCAGGTCAAGGGCTTCTGGGAGAAGTACTACTTCAAACCGGGCAACGCCGGCTGGCCGGTCTTCGACACCGCCGTCGGCAGGATCGGCGTCTACATCTGCTACGACCGCCACTTCCCCGAGGGCTGGCGCCAGCTCGGCCTCAACGGCGCCCAGCTCGTCTACAACCCCTCCGCCACCTCCCGCGGCCTGTCCGCGTACCTGTGGCAGCTGGAGCAGCCCGCGGCCGCCGTCGCCAACGAGTACTTCATCGCCGCGATCAACCGCGTCGGCCAGGAGGAGTACGGCGACAACGACTTCTACGGCACCAGCTACTTCGTCGACCCGCGCGGCCAGTTCGTCGGCGACACCGCCAGCGACAAGGAGGAGGAACTCGTGGTCCGCGACCTCGACTTCGGCCTCATCGAGGAGGTCCGCCAGCAGTGGGCCTTCTACCGGGACCGCCGGCCCGACGCGTACGAGGGGCTGGTGCAGCCGTGAGCAACGAGCTCCTCCGCCGCCACAAGGCCGTCCTCCCCGACTGGCTGGCGCTGTACTACAACGACCCCATCGAGATCACCCACGGCGAGGGTCGCCACGTCTGGGACGCCGAAGGCCGCCGCTACCTTGACTTCTTCGGCGGCATCCTCACCACGATGACCGCCCACGCCCTCCCCGAGGTGACGAAGGCGGTCGCCGAGCAGGCCGGCCGCATCCTGCACACCTCCACCCTCTACCTCAACCGCCCCATGGTGGAGCTCGCCGAGCGCATCGCCCAGCTCTCCGGCATCCCGGACGCCCGCGTCTTCTTCACCACGTCCGGTACGGAAGCCAACGACACCGCCCTGCTGCTGGCCACCGCGCACCGCCGCTCCAACCAGATCCTCGCGATGCGCAACAGCTACCACGGCCGCTCCTTCTCGGCCGTCGGCATCACGGGCAACCGCTCCTGGTCGCCCACCAGCCTCTCCCCGCTGCAGACGCTCTACGTCCACGGCGGCGTCCGCACCGACGGCCCCTTCGCGCAGCTCACCGACGCCGAGTTCATCGAGGCCTGCGTCGCCGACCTGCGCGACCTGCTCGGCCAGACCCGCGGCGTCGCGGCGCTGATCGCCGAGCCGATCCAGGGCGTCGGCGGCTTCACGTCCGGGCCCGACGGCCTCTTCGCCGCCTTCCGCGAGGTGCTCGACGAGCAGGACATCCTCTGGATCTCGGACGAGGTGCAGACCGGCTGGGGCCGTACCGGCGAGCATTTCTGGGGCTGGCAGGCACACGGCCAGAACGGCCCGCCCGACATCCTCACCTTCGCCAAGGGCATCGGGAACGGCGCCTCCATCGGCGGCGTCGTCGCCCGCGCCGAGGTCATGAACTGCCTCGACAGCAACTCCATCTCCACCTTCGGCGGCAGCCCGATCACGATGGCGGCGGGCCTGGCGAACCTCACCTACCTCCTGGAACACGACCTCCAGGGCAACGCCCGCCGCGTCGGCGGCCTGCTCCTGGAGCGGCTGCGCGGCGTCGCGGCGGGGCTCGATGTCGTACGGGAAGTGCGCGGCCGCGGCCTGATGATCGGCATCGAGCTGGACTCGCCGGCCACCGCCAACGCCGTCATGGAGACCACCCGCGCGTCCGGCCTGCTGATCGGCAAGGGCAAGCAGGGCGAGACCCTCCGCATCGCCCCACCGCTCAGTCTCACGGTCGCGGAGGCCGAGGAGGGCGCGGGCTTGCTGGAGGAGGCGCTACGAGCGGCATCCGCGGGATAACAGCAAAGCCCGATGTCCGGATCTGACAGAAAGCAGTCATTGCAGCCATCCGGACACCGCGCGACCATGGACGCATGCCCACCACCCGCCGCATCGTCATCGCGGTCTTCCCCGACGTCGACCTCCTCGACGTCACCGGCCCGGCCGAGGTCTTCTCCCTGGCCAACCGGGAGACCGGCGGTGCGGCGGGCTACCAGGTGCAGCTCGCCTCCCCGGAGGCGGGCGTGGTCACCACCTCGGCAGGGGTCCGGCTGGTCACGGACCTCGCCTTCGCCGAGGTCAACGGCGTCCTGGACACCCTCCTGGTGCCCGGCGCCGTCGACATGCACCCGGAAGGCCCCGTACCCCGCATCGACCAGGACGTGGTGGCGTGGGTGGCGAAGGTCGCGCCCGCGGCCAAGCGCGTCGCGTCCGTCTGCGTAGGCGCGCACGTGCTGGCCGAGGCGGGCCTGCTGGACGGCAGGACCGCCACCACCCACTGGTCGACAGCCGAGCGCCTGGCGGCGGACCATCCCAAGGTCACCGTCGACCCGGACCCGATCTTCGTACGCAGCGGGCGGATCTGGACCGGCGCCGGGATCAGCGCCTGCATGGACCTGGCGCTGGCCCTGGTCACCGAGGACCTCGGCGAGGAGGTCGCCCTCGCGGTGGCCCGGCAGCTGGTGATGTATCTGAAGCGGCAGGGCGGCCAGAGCCAGTTCTCGGTGCCGCTCAGCCGCCCGCCCGCCACCCGGCGGGACATCGACGAGCTGCGGATGTACATCGCCGAGCATCTGGAGAGCGATCTCTCCGCGCCCGCCCTCGCCGAGCGGATGTGCCTGAGCGAGCGGCACTTCGCCCGCGTCTTCCGCCAGGAGACCGGCAGCACGCCCGCCGGCTACGTCGAGGCCGCCCGGGTAGAGGCGGCCCGCCGGCTGCTGGAGAGCACCGACGACCCCCTCGACCAGGTGGCCGCCGCCTGCGGCCTCGGCTCGGTGGAGACCCTGCACCGGGCGCTGCGCAAGCACATCGGCACCACACCGGCGGCTTACCGGCGCCGGTTCCGCACTGCGAGCTGACGCTCGCACCTTTCGTACCACTCGATCTGGAGATACCCATGTCTGCTGTGTCCGCTTCCAAGACCCTGCGCGAGCTCGGCGGCGCATCCGAGGAGGCCCCGCGCCTCGCCGACGCCACCGTCATCATGATCGATTACCAGAACACCTACCGGACCGGTGTCATGCAGCTCGTCGATGCCGAGGAGGCGGTGCAGGCCGGTCAGCGCCTGCTGACCGCCGCCCGCGCCGCCGGCGCCAAGGTCATCCACATCCAGCACGACGGCGGCGAGGGCAGCCCGTACGACCTCAGCACCCACCTCGGCGCCATCAGCGACGAGGTCGCCCCGGTCGACGGCGAGCCGGTGATCACCAAGCAGGCGCCGAACTCCTTCCACGGCACCACGCTCGAGCAGACCCTGAAGGACATCGGTGCGGGCAATGAGCTGATCATCGCGGGCCTGATGGCCCACATGTGCGTCACCTTCACCTCCGAGGGCGCCGCGCTGCGCGGCTACCGCCCGACCGTCGTCGCCGAGACCACCGCGACCCGCAACCTTCCGACTGCCGACGGCGGCGTGGTCCCGGCCGCGACGCTCAAGCAGTCCGCGCTGGCTCAGATCGGCGACGCGTACGGCCTGGTGGTCAACACCGTGGACGAGCTCAAGGCGTAACCCGTGCCAGCACCCGCGCTTCCTGCTCCTCCGTGAACCCTTCCGTCAGCGGCGGCCGGCCGCGCTCGCGATCCCACGCGAGCACGTCGGCCGCCGTTCGCGCGAGCGGCGTCGCCGGCATCCCGGCCGCCCGCGCCTTCGCCGGGCTGCGCTGCGAGGACGGCCAGTGCGGCCGTACGAGCGGAAAGCCCGGCCACCCCGGCACGTCCTCCGGCGCCAGCTCCACCGGCACCAGCTCCACCTCGCTCCCCGCCACCTCCGCACACGTCCGGATCAGTCCGCCGAGCGTCGTCGGCTCGGCCGGCCCCACCGCGTGGAAGGCCCCGCCCCGCTCGTCCTCGAGCAGCCGCACCACCAGCCGGCCCACATCCCGTACGTCCACGACCTGCACCGGCTGCGCGGGATCACCGGGCACCGCCACCCGGCCGCCGCGCGCGGCCCGCCGCACCCAGTACGTAAAGGCGTCGAAGGGGTCGTACGGGCCCGCGACCCGTCCCGGCCGGGCGACGGTCGCCCGCTCCCCGTAGCGGGCGGTCACGTCGTCCTCGCAGGCCACCTTCAGCCCGCCGTACGTCTTCCCGCCCACCACCTCGGTGTCGCGTACGGGCGGTACCCGCGCCGCGTCCTCGTCGGAGTCGGGGGCGAGGCCGTCGAGGGCGTACACGGCCCCGCTGGAGATGAAGAGATACCGCCCCGCCCGGTCGCCGAGCGCGTCCATCGCCTGCCCGACATGGCGCGGGACGTAGCCGCTGACGTCCACGACGGCGTCCCAACGACCCGCCGCCCGCAGCGCGTCGTAGTCGCCGGTGTCCCGGTCCCCGATGAGCCGTTCCGCCTCGGGGAAGAGGTCATTGCCGGTCTTCCCGCGCCCGAAGAGCGTCACCTCATGCCCGGACCGCAGCGCGTCCGCCACGATCGCCCGCCCGACGAAGGCCGTGCCGCCAAGTATCAGTAAGCGCATGGCGGCCGACCCTACTGCCGCCCGCCGAAAGCCGACAGCGTGCGCTCCAGCAGCGGCAGCGCCCGCACCACCCGCCGCGAGCGGATCAGCGCGTCCCACGCGGGCTCGAACTTCTTCCACCCGCCCGCGTACGCGAGGTGCCGCAGCCGCTCGTGCGTCCCGGGCTGCTCAGCAGCGCCCCGCCAGATGTTCCGCCATCGGTAGAAGTCCCGGTACGCCCGCCAGTACCCGTCCTCCAGCTGCCGCGGCGTCATGCCGCGCGGCCGGTAGACCACGTGCCGGGTGTCGTAGAGATCCCAGTCCCGGTGCACGATCCGGTCCTCCGACTCCAGTTGCTTCCACAGCCCGGTCGACGGATACGGGGTCATGATGGGGAAGGTCGCCGTCTCGATGCCCTGCTCGACCGCCCACGCCACCGTCCGGTCGAAGACGTCGGGCCCGTCCTGGTCCAGGCCGAAGACGAAGCTGGCGTTCACCATCACGCCCGCGTCGTGCAGGCGGCGGACCGCCGCCCCGTAATCCTTGCCGATGTTCTGGTCCTTGCGGCGCTCGGCGAGATTGGCGGAGTTGACGGTCTCGAAGCCGACGAAGAGGCTGCGCAGCCCGGCGTCGACCGCCTTCTCCAGCAGTCCCGGCTGCAGCACCGACTTCACCGTCCCGGCCGCCTGCCACAGCCGCCCCATGCCGGCCATGCCGTCGAAGAGGGCTTCGGCGAAGCGGCGGTTGCCCAGCAGGTGGTCGTCGAGGAAGTACAGGTGGCGGCCCGGCAGTCGGTCGATCTCGGCGAGCGCGTCGTCGACGGTCTGGGTGTAGAAGGACTTGCCGCCCTCGAAGAAGGCGTCCTTGTAGCAGAAGTCGCAGTGGTGCGGGCAGCCGCGCGAGACCACCAGGGAGTTGGGCACCAGGTACCGATGCCGCTTGATCAGGTCGCGGCGGATCGGCGGCAGCCCGGCGAGGGTGCGCTCCCGCCCGGAGTCGTAGCGGCGCGCGGGCACCCCGTCCCGGAACTCCTTCAGGAAGCGTGGCCAGCTGTCCTCGCCAGGCCCGGTGAAGACCGTGTCCGCGTGCGCCGCCGCCTCCTCCGGCAGCGAGGTGACGTGCAGACCGCCCATCGCGACGTGCGCGCCCCGGGCGCGGAAGTGGTCGGCGATCTCGTACGCGCGGCGGGCCGAGGTGATGTAGGGCTGGAGGACGAGGAGTTCGGGAGTCGGCATGGCCTCCAGATCGAGGCGTTCGACGTGCTCGTCGTGGAGTTCGACCTCGTCGGTGTCGTCGAGATAGCCGGCGAGGGTGGCGAGGCCGAGGGGCGGGAAGAGCGAGTACTTGATCGGCCGGAAGAGCGGGCTGGTGGCCTCGGTCAGGGCGGGGAGGATCATCGTCACGCGCATGGCAGCTCAGACAGGCGGAAGGGCGGCGGCGGTTCCGCCGGGAGGTCTTGTCCGGCCGTGGCCGGGGCCCTAGCTTGGGGCCGCATGGGGACGGCCACGTACGACGGACTGCCCGGCGGCATCGCGATCTCGCACCTCACCGTGTATGACTGGCCCACCACCGACGGCCTGCGCGGCGGCACCCCGCATCTGCATCTCACCTGCACCGAGGGATACGTCGTGACCGGCGGCAGCGGCATGGTGCAGACGCTGACCGCGTCCGGCTACGCCGAGACGCCGCTGGCGCCGGGCGCGCTGGTGTGGTTCACGCCCGGGACGATCCACCGGCTGGTGAACGAGGGCGACTTGAAGATCGTCGTCATGATGCAGAACAGCGGCCTGCCGGAGGCGGGCGACGCGGTGCTGACGCTCCCGCCGGAGCTGCTCCGGGACCCGGAGACGTACGCGGCCGCCGTCCGCATCCCGCCCGATGGCACCGAGGCCGCCCAGGCCGCGGCCGCGCGCCGCCGCCGGGACCTGGCCATCGGCGGCTTCCTGAAGCTGCGGGCCGCGACGGAGGCGGGCGACCCGGAGCCGCTCGCGGCCTTCCACCGCGCGGCGGCCGCGCTCGTACGCCCCCGGCTGGACGACTGGGAGCAGCGCTGGCGGACCGGCGCCGCGGCGGCGTCGGGCGCCACGGTCGCGCAGCTGGCGACGCTGCGCGGCGGCGATGCCGGCTATCTGGCCGCGGCGTCGGTACGGGCCGAACAGCCCGCCGCGCACGGCAAGTTCGGCATGTGCGGCCGCCTGGACGTGTACGCGACGGACTGAACCCCACCCGCACTTCGCCCAAACTCACACACCACCCCACCCTCCCGTGATGCGCTTAGGGCCTGTCTGGAGTCTCCCGTCTGCGCCCCGACGCCCGGCACGCACGCTCGCCGCACGCCGCCCCCGGACCGGTGGCTCCGCCACAGGACCGGTCACAGCGCACGCCGATCGCACGCACCGGCTGCCGCTGCGCCGCGCTTCGCGCGACGACGGGAGACTCCAGACAGGCCCTAGCACCGAAGATCCGCGCGCCGACCCGGAAGGATGGCCGAAGGCCATGACCGTACTCGCCCTCGACCAGGGCACCTCGGGCACCAAGGCACTCGTCGTCGACCCCGGCGGCGGCATCCTCGCCGTGGCCGAGGTGCCCGTGACCGCCGCGTATCTCCCGGGCGGCGGTGTGGAGCAGGATCCGGCGCAGCTCCTCGACTCGGTGCTGCGGGCCGGCCGGGAGGCGTACGAGCGGGCCGGCCGCCCGCCGCTCGCGGCCGTCGCGCTCGCCAACCAGGGCGAGACCGTCCTCGCCTGGGACCGCGCCACCGGAAAGCCGCTCTCCCCGGCGATCGTCTGGCAGGACAGCAGAGCGCAGCGGATATGCGACGAGCGCGCCGACGCCCGCGACTGGGTGGCGCACCGCACCGGCCTGGTCCTCGACCCGTACTTCACCGCCCCGAAGATCACCTGGCTGCGCGCCAACGTCACCCGCGAAGGCGTCGTCACCACGACCGACACCTGGCTGCTCCACCACCTCACGCGAGGCGGCGCCTTCGTCACCGACGCCGCCACCGCCTCCCGCTCGCTGCTCCTCGACCTCGACGCGGTCGCCTGGGACCCGGAGCTGGCCTCGCTCTTCGGCGTCGACCCCGCCGAGCTGCCGCGCATCGCCGCCTGCGACGAGGTCGTCGGCACGACCACCGCCTTCGGCGATACGGAGGTGCCGGTCGCCGGCCTCGTGGTCGACCAGCAGGCCGCCCTCTTCGGCGAGAGCTGCTTCACCGCGGGTACGGCCAAGTGCACGTACGGCACGGGCGCGTTCCTGCTCGCGAACACGGGCGAGCGGGCCGTCCGCTCGGGTTCCGGCCTCACCACCTCCGTCGCCTGGCGCGCCGGCGGCGCCACCCCGTACTGCGTCGACGGCCAGGTCTACACGGTCGCCTCCGCCATCCGCTGGCTCGCGGACCTCGGCCTCATAGGCTCCGCCGCCGAACTGGACACCGCGGCAGCCGCAGATGACGCGGGCGGCGTCCTCTGCGTCCCCGCCTTCGCAGGCCACGCCGCCCCCTGGTGGCGCTCCGACGCCACCGCCTCCTTTACGGGCCTCACCCTCGCCGCCCGCCGCGAACACCTCGTGCTCGCCGTCCTCCAGGGCGTCGCCGCCCAGATAGCCGAGCTGGCCGGGCTGGTCGCCGCCGACATCGGCGCGCCCCTGACCCGGCTGCGCGCCGACGGCGGCCTCACCGCCAGCGCCACCCTGATGCAGGCCCAGGCCGACCTCGCCCAGGTCCCCGTCGACGTCTACCCGTCCCCGCACGCCACCGCCCTCGGCGCGGCGGCGCTGGCCCGGCTGGCGGTCGAGCCGGGTCTCCCGTCCGCCGAGGCGGTGGGGGAGTGGCAGCCGGGCCGCACCTACGAGCCGCGCTGGCCGGCCGAGCGGGCGGCGGAACACCTGGAGCGCTGGCGGGAGTCCGCCGCCGCGACCCTGCCGGGGGCGGCCGCTCGTGACTGAGGCGCACCTCCCGTACGACATAGCCGTCATCGGCGCCGGCGTCGTCGGCTGCGCGATCGCGCGCGAGCTGGCCGGGCACGAGCTGAGCGTCGCGGTCCTCGACGCCCGCCACGACGTCGGCGACGGCACCAGCAAGGCCAACACGGCGATCCTGCACACGGGTTTCGACGCGACGCCGGGCACGCTCGAGGCGCGTCTCGTACGGCGGGGCCACGAGCTGCTCACGGCATACGCGCCCACCGCGGGCATTCCGGTCGAGCGGGTCGGCGCGGTGCTGGTCGCCTGGACGGAGGAGGAGCTGAAGACGCTCCCGGCACTGGCGGAAAAGGCCGCGGCGAACGGCTACGACCGCTGCGAGCTGGTCTCCGAGACCGACCTGCGCCGCCACCTCCCCGCCCTGGCCCCGGGCGCCCTCGGCGGCCTCACCGTGCCCGACGAGTCGGTCATCTGCCCGTGGACGACGACCCTCGCCTACGCCACCGAGGCCCGCGCCCGCGGCGCCGAACTCCTCCTCGGCCACCGCGTCCTGGCCGCCGAGCCCGACGCGGACGCCACCGTGCTGCGCACCAACCGCGGCCCGGTCGCGGCCCGCTGGGTGGTCAACGCCGCGGGCCTCGGCGCCGACACCGTCGACGCCCTCTTCGGCCACCACCGCTTCACGGTGACCCCGCGCCGCGGCGAGCTGATCGTGTACGACAAGGCGGCCCGCCCGCTCGCCGACCGCATCGTGCTCCCGGTTCCGGGCCCGTGGGGCAAGGGCGTGCTGATCTGCCCGACCGTCTACGGCAACGTCCTCCTCGGCCCGACGGCGGAGAACCTCACGGATCGCACCGCCACGGGGACGTCCCGGGCGGGCCTGGACCAGCTCCTCGCGAAGGGCGGGCGGCTGATGCCGCGACTGCTGGCGGAGGAGGTGACGGCGACGTACGCGGGCCTGCGGGCGGCGACGGACCGCGAGGACTACGTGATCGCGCTGGACACCGAACAGCGCTACCTGCTGATCGGCGGCATCCGCTCGACGGGCCTGTCGGCGTCACTGGCACTCGCGGAGCACGCGGCCGAACAACTGCGGGCAGCGGGTGTGCCATTGACCCGCCGCGCCGCCCTGCCGCCCACGCCGCGTATCCCCAACGCGGTAGGCGAGTCCCCCCGCCCGTACGAGGACGCCGAACTGATCGCGAGCGACGGCGCATATGGCCGCATCGTCTGCTTCTGCGAGCGAGTGACAGAGGGCGAGATCCGCGCCGCGCTGTCGTCCCCGCTCCCGCCGGCCGACGCGGGAGGCCTGGCCCGGCGCACCCGGGCGGGCAGTGGGCGGTGCCAGGGGACGGCATGCGGGGCGCGGGTGGCGCGATTGCTGCGGGAGGGGACGGGAGCCGACACGGGGCCGGCAGCGGACGGCGTCCCCGATGACCGTCGCGCAGCCTGCACCGCAGCCGCTGGCTACCCAGCAACCGGGGCACCGTCCGGTCCGGCAGCCCGTGCCGCATCCGCCGGCCGGCCGGCAACTGGGGCTGCTGCGTCCGATCCGTCCGCCCGCTCGACCGCCAACGCCGCCCACTCAACTCCCACCGCCCTCACCCCCGACGTCGTCATCGTCGGTGCCGGCCCCGCCGGGCTTACCGCCGCCGCCCGGCTGGCGGTCCGGCTCGACGGTGGCGTGCTCGTCCTTGACCGCGAGCCCGAGCCGGGCGGCGTACCGCGGCACTGCCGCAATCGCGGGTTCGGGCTGCGTGACCTGCGCCGTCCGCTCACCGGCCAGGGTTACGCCCACGCGCTCGCGCAGCGCGCCGCGGCCGCCGGGGCGGTGGTTCTCACCGACGCCACCGTCACCGGCTGGTCCGACGCCCGCACCCTCGACGTCACCACGCCGGAGGGCCGCCTGCGGGTGAGCGCCGACGCCGTCGTCCTCGCCACCGGCGCCCGCGAACGTCCCCGCCACGCCCGCCTGATACCCGGGGACCGCCCGGCGAGCGGGATCTACACGACCGGGCAACTCCTCACCGGACTGGCTGACTTCACCGGCCACCGCGCCGTCATCCTCGGTACGGAGCCGCTCAGCTGGTCCACCGTCACCACCCTCCGCCGCGTCGGCTGCCGGACCGCGCTGCTCACCACCGAGCGCCCGACACCCGGCTCGTACGCCCAACGCCTCCGCCACGGCGCCACCGTCGCGACCCGCACCCGCATATCCCGTATCGACGGCCGGAACGGCAGCCTCGCGGCTGTCGAGATCGAGCACCTCGTCACCGGCCAGCGCCGCACCATCCCCTGCGACACCCTCGTCCTGACCGGCGACTGGACCCCCGACCACGAACTCGCCCGCGCCGCCCACCTGGACCTCGACCCGGTCACCCGCGCCCCACTGGTCGACCCGACCCTCCGCACCAGCCGCCCGAGCGTCTACGCCGCAGGCGCCCTCATCCACCCGGGCGGCACAGCAGCGAACGCCGCCGCCACCGGCCGCCGCGTCGCCGACCAGGTCCTCGCCCAGTGGGGCGGCCGCTGACTCGCCTCACGCCTCGTCCGTCGCCGGAGCCTGGATCCGCGGCCACTCCCGCTCGCCCTCCAGCGCGTACGCGACCTCGAGCAGCGTCCGCTCATCCCCGTCCCGCGCCGACAGCATCACCCCGACCGGCATCCCGTCCGCCGTCCGCTTCGCCCCCGGCACCGAGATCGCCGGACTCCCGGAGACGTTGTTGAGCGGCGTGAAGGCCACATACGACGTGAGCCGCCGCATCAGCTCCTCGTACGGCACGTCGGGGGAAAGGTGCCCCAACTCCGGCGTGGTGTGCGCGAGCACCGGCGACAGCAGCAGGTCGTAGCGCCCCAGTGCCGACTCGTACGCCGCCCGCGACGCCTGCCGCAGCCGCCGCAGCACCGCCGGGGTGGCGGCGATCCGGCGCCGGTAGCGGGTCCGCAGGCCGAGGCTGAGGCCGTCCATCCGGCGGCCGTCGAAGTGCCGGTCGAGGAGCAGCCGGCCGGTGGCGGAGGCGAGGAAGGACAGCATCCCCCAGTACGTGATGAAGTCGCCCTCGAAGCGCGGGTCGAGCGGCAGCGTGCACGGCTCGACCTCGTGCCCCTGCTTCTCGAGTGCGGCCGCCGTGGCCGTCACCGCCGCCCGGGTCTCGTCGTCCGTGACCACGCCGGTGGGCGAGTCCAGCAGCAGCCCGATCCGCAGCCGGCGCTCCGACGGTCCCTCGACGAGGCCCAGCGGCGGCAGCTTCGGGCTCTGCCAGTGCCGTTCGGCGGCCGCGTAGAAGGCGGCGGTGTCGCGGACCGTACGGCTGAGGACGCCGTCGCAGACGACGTCGATCGGCAGCCGCCGCCCCTGCTCGCTGGCCACCATCCGCCCCCGCGTCGGCTTCAGCCCGACCAGACCGCAGCACGCGGCCGGGATACGGATCGAGCCGCCGCCGTCGTTGGCGTGGGCTATCGGCACCGCGCCGGCGGCGACCAGCGCGGCGCTGCCGCCGGACGAGCCGCCCGCGGAGTGGCCGGTGTGCCAGGGGTTACGGACGGCGTCGCCGCCCGGGTACTCGGTGGTGGCGTTGAAGCCGAACTCCGGCAGCCGCGTCTTGCCCAGCACCGTCATCCCGCTGGCCAGGAACTGCTCGGTGAACGGCGCGTGCTTTTTCGCCGGCCGGGCGCGGAAGGCCGCGCTGCCGTGCCCGGTGGGCAGCCCGCGGTAGTCGGTGTTGTCCTTGACGAAGGTCGGCACGCCCGCGAGGGGGCCGTCGTCCTGCAGCGCCGGGGCGTCGAAGGCGGCCACCGCCACCGCCTGCAGCGCGGGTTCGACCTGCCGGACCCGCGCGACGGCGGCGTCCGCCGCCTCCCGGGCGCTCACGTCGCCGGCCCGGATCAGCGCGGCGAGGGCGGTGGCGTCGTGGTCGCCGAGGACGTCGTCTGCGGTGAACGCGTGCACGCGGGTGCTGGTCATGTCAGGCAGCGTAAGGCCGATCCGGGCGCCGATCGAGTGACGTGACCAGCACGCATTCCCGATGCCCGGATCGGATGCTGATACGAAAGGCGTGATGCTCTCCCGTAACCGCGCGTTGTGGCTGCCGGGGGCCGTGCTGACGCTCGCCGCCGGCACGGCCCTGATCGCCCTGAACCGGGGGGCGGTGCCGGCGCCGGAAGGCACCGCCCCCCTCGTGGACCGGCGGCCACCCGTGCAGGCCGCTCAGGCCGCTCAGGCGGCGACGCAGACGCACGAGCCCGTCGCCCGTCCCGCGCAGCGCTCCGCCGCGCGTACCGCGGCGGACGCGGTGCGGGACGAGTTGGGTGCCGCCGCGGACGGCGAGCGGCTGCGCTACAGCATCGCCGTGGAGGACCTGGACACCGGCGAGTTGGCGCACTCGGCCGCGGGCTCGGGCACGTACGACACGGCCAGCATCGTGAAGGTGAACATCCTGGCGGCCCTGCTGCTGCAGGCGCAGGCGACGGGCCAGGCGCTCACCCCCGCGCAGCAGGCGCTGGCGGCGTCCATGATCCGTAACAGCGACAACACGGCCACGGACACGCTGTGGCGCGCCATCGGCGGCGGCCCGGGCCTCGCCCGCGCGAACCGCACCTTCGGCCTGACCGATACGACCCCCGGCGCCGGCGGCCAGTGGGGCCTGACCCAGACGGTGGCGGCGGACCAGCTGCGGCTGCTGCGCGCGGTGTTCACCAGCCCGTCGCCGCTCACCCACGCCTCGCAGGACTACATCAGGTCGCTGATGGGCAGCGTCGCCGCCGACCAGGACTGGGGCGTCCCGGCGGCGGCCCCGGAGTCGGCCGGCTTCGTCAAGAACGGCTGGCTCCCGCGCACGGGTTCCGGCGAGTGGGACGTCAACAGCATCGGCCGCGTCGACTACGCCGGCCACACCCTCCTGGTGAGCGTCCTCTCGGACCACCACGCGACCCGCGAGGCGGGCATCGCGCTGGTCGAGAAGGCGGCGTCAACGGCCGTGCACGCGCTGGTCGCCGCGGCGGACACGCCGGCCCACGGCCCGGAGACACTGGCGCGCTGAGCCCGCTGCCGCGACCGGCTGCCGCGGCTCGTTGCGGGTGGCGGTATTGCCGCGCGGCGGACATGCTTCTACGGTCGGCAGAATCCGGAGACTCTACGGGTGTAGACGGGGAGAGCGAACCATGAGCCGAACTGTCATCCGCGGCGGCCTGGTCATCACGGCCACCGACGAGATCCACGCCGACGTCCTGATCGAGGACGGCCGCATCGCCGCCCTCGCCGCCCACGACAGCACCCTCGCCGAAGGCTGGCTGCCGGCGGCCGACCGCGTCGTGGACGCCGCCCACAAATACGTGATCCCGGGCGGCGTGGACGCCCACACGCACATGGAGTTGCCCTTCGGCGGCACCTTCGCCTCGGACACCTTCGAGACCGGCACCCAGGCGGCGGCCTGGGGCGGTACGACGACGATCGTGGACTTCGCCGTCCAGTCCCAGGGCCACCCGCTACGCGAAGGCCTCGACCTCTGGCACGCCAAGGCCGACGCCAAGTGCGCCATCGACTACGCCTTCCACATGATCCTCTCGGATGTGAACGAGTCCACCCTGAAGGAGATGGACGGGCTGGTGGAGGAGGGCGTGACGTCCTTCAAGCTCTTCATGGCCTACCCCGGCGTCTTCTACAGCGACGACGGCCAGATCCTGCGCGCGATGCAGAAGTCGGCCGCGAACGGCGGCCTGATCATGATGCACGCCGAGAACGGCATCGCGATCGACGTCCTCGTCGAACAGGCCCTGGCGGAAGGCAAGTCCGACCCCCGCTACCACGGCGAGGTCCGTAAGGTGCTGCTGGAGGCGGAGGCCACGCACCGGGCGATCCAGCTGGCGCGGGTGGCCGGCGCGCCGCTGTACGTCGTCCACGTATCGGCGGAGGAGGCGGTGGCGGAGCTGGCCCGGGCCCGGAACATGGGGCTGCCGGTGTTCGGCGAGACGTGCCCGCAGTATCTGTTCCTGTCGACGGACAACTTGGCGGAGCCGGACTTCGGCGGCGCGAAGTACGTCTGCTCGACACCGCTGCGGCCGAAGGAGCACCAGGCGGCGCTGTGGCGGGGGCTGCGGACGAATGACCTGCAGGTGGTGTCGACGGACCACTGCCCGTTCTGCTTCGTGGGGCAGAAGGAGCTGGGACGAGGCGACTTCTCGAAGATCCCGAATGGTCTGCCGGGGGTGGAGAACCGCATGGACCTCCTCCACCAGGCGGTCCTGGACGGCCACCTCACGCGGCGGCGGTGGATCGAGATCGCCTGCGCCGCCCCGGCCCGGATGTTCGGCCTGTACGGCAAGAAGGGCACGATTGCGCCGGGCGCGGACGCGGATGTGGTGATCTACGACCCGACGGCGGAGCAGGTGATGTCGGCGGAGACCCATCACATGAACGTGGACTACTCGGCGTACGAGGGGAAGCGGGTCACCGGGCAGGTGGAGACGGTGCTGTCGCGCGGCGAACTGGTCATCGACCAGCGCAAGTTCGTCGGCCGGGCGGGGCACGGGGTGTATACGCCTCGCGGCATCAGCCAGTACCTCGCTTAGTCAGAAGCATCTCTCTTGCTCGGACGCGTGACCACCGGCTGTGTGCACCGGCACAAGATTCGATGCGGCACCTTGCCTCCGTACCCCGCCCCGGTAATCGTGTGCATGCCACACCAATCGGAACGGGCGGCAACGGAGGGCGGCGTCGATGATGATCCGCAGGGGCACGACACTCGGGCTCGTGCTGGCGCTCGGCGCCGCGCTGATGGCCCCGGCAGGGGCCGCGGCCGAGGAGTCCCCGGGGCAGCACGGCCGGCACCGCTACCCAGGCGCGGAGTGGGAACGCGGCGACGCCGCCCGCGCCGGCTTCAACCCGGCGAAGCTCGCGGAGCTGGCCGCCGACGCCCAGGCGAAGGGGTCCAACTGCCTTGTCGTCGTACGGCACGGCAAGCTCGTCGGCGAGTGGTACTGGAACGGCACCGGCCCGGACAGCTCTCAGGAGGTCTGGTCGGTCACCAAGTCGGTCACCTCTACCCTGGCAGGCATCGCCGAGTCCGCCCGCCAACTCGACGTCGACGACCGGGCGTCGAAGTACATCGAGCCGTGGGCGGGCACCGGCTCCGCCGCCGTCACCGTCGAGGACCTGCTCAGCAACGACTCCGGCCGGCACTGGAGCGCGGGCACCGACTACGGTGGCCTCATCACCACCCCGGACCGCACCGGGCTCGCCGTCGGACTCAGCCAGGACGCCCCGCCCGGCGAGGTGTGGGCGTACAACAACGCCGCCATCCAGACTCTCGACGACGTGCTCTCCGCCGCCACCGGCACCGAGCCCGCCGCCTACGCGGACAAGCACCTCCTCGGCCCCCTCGGCATGGCCGACTCGCGCATGACCAAGGACCCGTCCGGCAACACCAACACCTTCATGGGTCTGCAGTCGACCTGCGAGGACCTGGCCCGCTTCGGCCACCTCTTCCTCCGCGACGGCCGCTGGAAGCACGACCGCGTGCTGCCGCGCCGCTGGGTACGGGCCGCCACCGGCCGCCCGTCCCAGGACATCTCCGCGTCGTACGGCTACCTGTGGTGGCTCAACCACCACGGCCCGGTGGCCTCCGACCCCCTGGACCCGCTGACCCGCGAGGAAAGCGCAGCCGCCCCGCACACCCGGCTGGTGCCGGGCGCCCCCGGCGACATGTACTGGGCCATCGGCCTCGGCGGCCAGGTAGTGCAGGTCCACCCGGACTCGGACACGATCGTGGTCCGCCTGGGCCCGGCAACCTTCAACGAGACCTACACACCGGCCGACTCGGCCCGGGTGGTGACGGAGGCCCTGGGGCGGCAATAGGCGGTCAGCGCGGTGGATCGCATCAAAGCCTGGGGGCGCCGAGGCCCTCCTGAGTTTCGGCCTCATGGTCGGTGAGGCGGGCCTGGCCTGCGTAGCGGGTCCAGTCCTAGTCATGGCGCTCGCTGCTGCTGTGCTTGCGGCACGAGGTGACGCGGTGACCACGATGTGCAGTCAGGGTCTCGTGGCCCTGGTCGTGGCGGGAGGGATCTTTGTGGGCATGACCGATCAGGACGCCTCCGGCCCCCATCGGCCCTCGCCCGGCAGCACGTTCAGCGGTGAAGTGGGCTGCCGTAGTGGTGGCGACAACAGGGAGTGCCTGGATACCGGGGGCTGAACTCTCGACGGGCTGGCCCTCCATGGATCGCGGCTCCCGCCCCGGGACGGGGGACGGGAGCCGATTCCTCTTGCAGCCGCAGACTCAGTCGCGGCGGTACTGCGCCGGCGACTTCGCCGTCGCGCGGTCCTCGTAAGAGCCGGGCTTGCCTCGGTCCACGTGGAAGGACGTGAGCGTGGAGATCGGTGACTTGGGGTCCCGGCGGTCGCCGATCACGCGCATGTGCTGAGTGAAGCGGCGCGGGGTCAGCTCGTAGACGTCGTAGCCGTAGCGGTTGCCCTCGAAGTACTTCAGGTGGGGGTTGGCCTGGCCCATCAGCGGGCCGTTCTCCTTGTTCCAGTCGGCCGAGTAGGCGCCGGAGGTGATCGAGTGAGCCGTGAATTCCGTACCGATGACCGGCGATGAAATGTCGTCGAAGTCGGGGCGGATGTCGTCGACGAAGGCCGAGTGCCAGTCGCCGGTGACCACGACCAGGTCCTCCAGGCCGCTGTCGTGGACGTGGGTGAGGACTTCCTTGCGTTCGGCGAGGAAGCCGTCCCACTGGTCGGTGAACATGTAGCCGCCGCCGGGCTTGCCGCGCAGCTGGCTGAGCATGATGGAGTTCGCCCATACGTGCCAGGTGTCCGGGGCGTGCGAAATCGCCTTCTTCAGCCAGGACTTCTGGTCGGCGCCGAGGATGGTGCCGTCGGGGAGGTTCTGCTGCGAGCGGTACGAGCGCAGGTCGAGTACGGACAGCTCGAGCAGGTCGCCCCAGCGGCGTATTCGGTGGATCTGCGGGCTGGTGGGGGCCGCGGGGTGGGAGGTGCCGTCGTCGCGGTGCGGCATGTTCTCGTACCAGGCCTGGTAGCCGGCCTTGCGGCGGCGCGTGAAGTCGCCGCCCTGGGTGCCGCTGTAGTCGTTGTAGACCTCGTGGTCGTCCCAGGTCAGATACCACGGGTGGGCGGCGTGGGCGGCGCGCAGCGACGGGTCGCCCTTGTAGAGGGCGTAGCGGCGGCGGTAGTCGGCGAGGGTCAGCGCCTCGCCGAAGAGGTGGTCGCGGACGTGGTCCTCGGGGACGCCGCCGACCTCGCCGTGCTCGTAGATGTAGTCGCCGAGGTGGATGACGAAGTCGACGTCCTCGCGGGCGATGCCGCGGTGTGCGGCGTAGAAACCGTCGTGGAACGCCTGGCAGTTGGCGGTGGCGAAGGACAGCCGGGACAGACTGCCGATGGCGGCGGTCTTGGTGCGGCCGAGGCGGCTCTTCTTGCCCAGGGCGGTGAAGGCGTAGAAGTAGCGGCGGCCGGGGCGCAGGCCCGTAACGGTGACGCGGACGCTGTGTCCGAGGTCGGCGGTGGCGGGCGCGGTGCCGCGGCGGACCACCTGGCGCAGCTCGCGGTCCTCCGCCACCACCCAGTCGACCTCGACGGTCTGCGGCAGCTTCTGCTCCGCGGCCAGGGGCTCCGGCGCGAGCCTGGTCCACAGCACGACGCTGGTGGGCTGCGGGTCGCCGGAGGCTATGCCGAGGGTGAACGGGGCGGGGTCGTATTCCGCGCCGATCGCCTCGGCCCGGGCGCGCGCCTGGGCCGGGGTGATGCCGCCGACCAGCGGCCAGGCGAGGCCGAGCGCGCCGGCCGCGGCAGCGGACTTGAGCAGATTCCTGCGGTCTGGCTTCACAGGGTGGTGCCTCCGGGTTACAGAGCCGAACTGGACGGCCCATAGCGAACCACACGCCCCATGAACCCCGGATGGCCAACTCCTCCCGTACAGGCATCAGAAACCACAACGCTGGACGGCAGCCCCACCCGAGGCCGACACATCGCGCGTGTCATGAAAAGTGTCATTCACCCATGTTTGGCACTCTGAATAGAGGCCACCCGCCACCCGCCGGTACACCCACACAGGAAGGCGATTCCATGCCCGACGTTTCGCGCAACGCGACCACCACCGACTCCGGCGCCCCGGTGGAGAGCGATGAACACTCGCTCACGGTCGGGCCGGGCGGACCGATCCTGTTGCAGGACGCCTACCTGATCGAGCAGATGGCGCAGTTCAACCGGGAGCGGATCCCCGAGCGGCAGCCGCACGCCAAGGGCAGCGGCGCGTTCGGGCACTTCGAAGTGACCAATGACGTCAGCGCCTATACGAAGGCCGCGCTCTTCCAGCCGGAGACGCGGACCGAGCTGGTCATCCGCTTCTCGACGGTCGCCGGCGAGCGCGGCAGCCCTGACACCTGGCGCGACCCCCGTGGCTTCGCGGTGAAGTTCTACACCAGCGAGGGCAACTACGACATGGTCGGCAACAACACGCCGGTCTTCTTCGTGAAGGATCCGATGAAGTTCCAGCACTTCATCCGGTCCCAGAAGCGCCGCGCGGACAACAACCTGCGTGATCATGACATGCAGTGGGACTTCTGGACGCTCTCGCCCGAGTCCGCGCACCAGGTCACCTGGCTGATGGGAGACCGCGGCATCCCGCGCACCTGGCGCCATATGAACGGCTACACCTCGCACACGTACATGTGGATCAATGCGCAGGGCGAGCGGTTCTGGGTGAAGTACCACTTCAAGACCGATCAGGGCATCGAGTACTTCACCCAGCACGAGGCCGACCAGATGGCGGCGGCCGATACGGATTACCACACCCGCGATCTCTTCGAGCACATCCGGGACGGCGAGTACCCGAGCTGGACGCTGTATGTGCAGGTCATGCCGTACGAGGACGCCGCGGGCTACCGGTTCAACCCCTTCGACCTGACCAAGGTGTGGCCGCACGGCGACTACCCGCTGATCGAGGTCGGCCGGATGACGCTGGACCGCAACCCCACCGACAACCACGCCGAGATCGAGCAGGCGGCCTTCCAGCCGAACAACTTCGTCCCCGGCATCGGCCCGAGCCCCGACCGGATGCTGCTGGCCCGGCTGTTCTCCTACGCCGACGCCCACCGCCATCGCATCGGCGGGAACTACCAGCAGCTTCCGGTCAACGCGCCCGTCGTCCCGGTGCACACGTACTCCAAGGACGGGGCGATGGCGTATCGCAAGACCACCGACCCGGTCTACGCCCCGAACTCCAAGGGCGGTCCGGCGGCCGACACCGAGCGCCACGGCTCACCGCCCAGCTGGTACGCCGACGGCGAGATCACCCGCGCCGCCTACGTCGACCACGCCGAGGACGACGACTGGGGCCAGCCCGGCACGATGGTCCGCGAGGTCCTCGACGACGCGGCGCGCGACCGGCTCGTCGACAATGTCGTCGGCCATCTGCTCAACGGCGTCACCGAGCCGGTGCTGCAGCGCGCCTTCCAGTACTGGTCCAACATCGACAAGTCGATCGGCGAACGCATCGAGCAGGGCGTCCGCGCCAAGGCGCACGAGAAGGACCCGAAGGCCGCGGAACAGGGAAACCCGGCCCGCCGAAGCATGCAGGACAAGGCCTGAGCCGGCTCCATGGAGCAGGCCTGCGCCTGCTCCATGGAGCGGTGAGTTCAGGCGGCGACCGCGCTGTCGGCCTCGGCGCGCCGGCGCAGCTGTTCGCAGGTGCGGTTGAGCAGGCGGGAGACGTGCATCTGCGAGACGCCGATGTCCTCGGCGATCTGCCGCTGGGTCAGGTCGCGGAAGAAGCGCAGGTAGAGGATGTGCTTCTGCCGCTCGGGCAGCTCGCTCAGCCCCTCGCGGATCGCTTCGCGCTGCAGCACCAGCTCATAGCCGGACTCGCGGTCGCCGAGGGTGTCCTTGAGCGAGTAGCCGTCGTCGGAGGCGTTGGTCAGCTCGGTGTCCAGGGACAGCGTCCGGTAGCTGTTGAGGGCTTCCATGCCGGTACGGGCCTCCGCCGGCGTCAGTTCGGCCTGCTCGGCGATCTCCTCGACGCCCGGGCTGCGGCTGTCCTGGGACTGGCTCAGCTCGTGGTCCGCGGCCCGGACCCGGTTGCGCAGCTCCTGGACCCGGCGGGGCACGTGCATGTCCCAGGTGTGGTCGCGGAAGTGCCGCTTGATTTCGCCGGTGATGGTGGGCACGGCGTAGCTGGCGAAGGCGGTGCCGTATTCGGGGTTGTAGCGCATCACGGCCTTGACCAGGCCGAGCCGGGCCACCTGTTCCAGATCTTCCAGGTTCTCCCCGCGGCCGCGGAAGCGGCGGGCGATGCGGGTCGCCATCGGCATCCAGGCGCAGACGATCTCCTGGCGGAGGCGGTCGCGCTCGGGGCCGGCCGGAAGCGTGATCAGCCGCTCGAAGGCCGCTGCGGTGTCCGGCTCGTCGTCATGCGGGTGCCGGAACTTCTTGGAGTTGCTGTGTGCGTCCGTGATCGGGGGCATGGTCCAGGCCTCCCTCTTCGGTGGGGACAGTGGTCACCACGGAGGAAGGCGCACCTGCCATGGACGGCCGACGGCGCTCGTATCCTCCGCGAGCGTGCCTGCAGTCCGAAGCACAGATGAGCGTGTGCCCGGCAGGTCGGGCCGCAAACACCAGGGCCCTTCATCCAGCCGGCTTCGAAGGCCGGCCGCAGCGCGAGCCGGCGGCCACCGGGGCGAGCTCCGGTCCGCTCTGGTCCAGGGCACGGCAGGCGTGCTCGAGGTCGTGGACGAGGCGGATGGCTTCGGTCAGGAGCATGCCGTAGGGGCGGCTGCTGTCCAGAACGGGTGCCGCGGCCTTTTCGGCGTAGGCGGTGAGCTCGTCCAGCCTCATCCGGGCCGCGTCGGCGGCATCCAGCAGCGGGCTGGTCTGGTGGGGGAGTGCTGCCTCGTCGAGCCGGCTGAGGCGCTCGGCGATCTCGCAGCAGGCGCCGAGGGTCTTGCCGTAGGCGGTGAGGAAGCCGCGGTCCACGGTGCGGAAGCCGCCGTCCGCGGCGTTCGCGCTCTGGTCCTGCTGGGCGTAGGCCAGGCTGCGGCACACTGCTGCGATCTGGCCCGCGTTGCGCTCCAGGGCGCCGGCGAGGGCGCGGTAGCCGGCGAACTGACGGTGGGCCCGGTGGGTGCGCAGTAGCCGGCGCGGGTTGTAGGCGAGCGATTCGCCGGCCCGGTCGACCGCCTCCCGGGCCTGGGTCGCCTGCGGCAGCAGGGCGTTGGACCGGTGCTGCCAGGAGGTGACGCGGTCCTCGTCGAGCGGCTCGGCCAGACAGGTCTGCATGTCGCCGAGGAGCCGGCAGAGGTCGTCGGCCACGGTGCGCAGCGCCTGTTCCGCGGTCCGGTGCCGCAGCGGCGGCCAGAGCGTGAGGTTGATCGTGGTGCCGACCGCGCAGCCGAGCAGCACCAGCGCGGCGATCTGGCCGAGCGCGGTCCACTTCTGGTCGGCCGGCACGATCATGTAGGTGGAGAAGGCGAAGAGAGCCGCGGTGGTGACCTGGCTGCCTTCGGAGCCCAGCGCCGGCCAGCGACCGATGATCAGGGCGAGCGCGGTGACGGCCGCGAAGGTGATCAGATACGGGCCGGCCAGCTGGCCGAGCACGCCCTGCACGAGGACGCCGGCCGCGACGGCGCCCACGTAGCGCAGGGACTGCCAGACGGACTGGTAGATCGTGACCTGCATGATCGCCACGGCCGCGAAGGGGGCGAACGCCGGGGCCTTGGCGTGCCACACGTCATGGGCGAGATACCAGCAAATCGTCGCCGCCAGCGTGGATTTGAGGACCGTGAGTGCGACATGCCGCTCCTGCCCGTCCGACTGCTTGGCGCGACTGATCCAGCCGCGGGCCCGCGCGCGGCAGGCTTGCAGCGAAACGCGCTCGGGGCCGGTCCGTGCGGTCCGTCCAGTCCGTGCGGTCCGTGCGGTCCGGTGGAACGTCATATCCGGCTCCAGCTCGCCTCACCTTTCGCCTGTCACCACCCGGCTCGACCGGGCGTCCCGGCGCAAAACCCGCAGGTGGCGCATCTCTCACGAGCAGGAGCCGGTCCGACGTGTGCATGCGTGGCCGGGATCGGGGCACCTGGAAGGGGCGCCGCGAGCCCGGGAAGCAAGGGCTCGCACGCACCGAACAGACATGAGGATGGGAACTCACATGATTGTTCTTGGAGCCATTCTGCTCATCATCGGCATGTTGGCCGGTATCTCGCTCTTGACGACCATCGGCGCCGTGCTGCTCGTGGTCGGCGCCGCCCTGTGGATCCTCGGTGCGACCGGACGCGCGGTCGGCGGCCGCAGGCACTACTTCTGACCGGACCGCGTCCCGCCCTGGCCGGCGGTCCATGCCAGTAGCTCTTCCGCCGGCCAGGTGTTGATCACGCGCCGCGGTTCCACGCCGCACTCTTCCGCGCGGGCGCAGCCGAGGATCTGCCAGTCCAGCTGGCCCGGTGCGTGCGCGTCGGTGTCGATCGCGAACAGGGCGCCCGAGGCCACCGCCTGCCGCAGCAGCCGGCGGGGCGGGTCCAGCCGCTCCGGCCGACTGTTGATCTCCACGGCGGTGCCCGCCTCGGCACATGCGCCGAAGACCTCGTCGGCATCGAACTGCGACTCCGGCCGGCCCCGCCCCGTCACCAGCCGCCCCGTGCAATGACCCAGCACATCGGCCGACGGATTGCGCACCGCCGCGACCATGCGGCGGGTCATCGCCGACCGGTCCATCCGCAGCTTGGAGTGCACGGAGACCACCACCACGTCGAGCTGGTCCAGGAGCTCCGGTTCCTGATCCAGCGAGCCGTCCTCGAGGATGTCGCACTCGATGCCGGTGAGCAGGCGAAACGGCGCCCAGCCGGCATTGAGCCCGGCCACCACCCGGAGCTGCTCGCGCAGCCGCTCCGGGGACAGCCCGCGCGCGATGGTCAGCCGCGGGGAGTGGTCGGTCAGGACCGCCCACTCGTGTCCGACCTCCTGTGCGGCGCGGCCCATCTCCTCGATCGGGCTGCCGCCGTCCGACCAGTCGGAGTGCAGGTGGCAGTCGCCGCGCAGCAGAGCGCGCAGGGCCTGGCCCGCCTCTCCGTCCGCGGTCAGCGGCTCCTGCGCCTGCTGCTCCAGCCATACGAGATAGTGCGGCGTCTCGCCGGCCAGGGCTTCCCTGATCACCTTGGCCGTCTTCGGGCCGATGCCCTTGAGGGACTCCAGTGACCCCTCGTCGACCCGGCGTCCGACCTCGCCGGGCGGCAGCTCCCGTACGGCGGCGGCAGCGCCGCGAAAGGCCCGCACCCGGTACGTCTCGGCGCGCGAGCGCTCCAGCAGAAACGCGATGCGCTCCAGCGCCTGCACCGGATCCATGGACACCTTCCGCCTCCGCCGCGTCGTCCCTCTCGCTCACTCCAGGCTCGCGCACCATCGCCGATGTGGCATGTGCAGCACACCAGCGCAGCGGCTCCGAAAACGGGTGCATGAGGGGCATAAGCCTGGATACCCGGATGAAAGCAAGCGCCGGTGACGTACGAAGGGGAGATGAGATGGCCCGTACCGTCTGGTCGGGTTCGCTGTCCTTCGGACTGGTGAACCTGCCGGTCGCGATGGCCGCGGCCACGGGCTCCCACACGGTCCATTTCCACCAGCTGGAACGCGGCACCTCGGACCGGGTACGGAACAAGCGCGTGAACGAGCGCACCGGCAAGGAGGTCCCGTACGACAAGATCGTGAAGGGATATCCGGCGGGGGACGGCGATGACGGGTACGTAGTGGTCGAGCCGGAGGAGCTGGACGACATCGCCCCCGGCCGCTCCAGGACCATCGACGTCGCGGGCTTCGCCGCGCTGGAGGACATCGACCCGGTCTACTTCGACGCCACGTACTATCTGCAGCCGCGCAAGGACGCGGACAGCAAGACCTACGCCGTGCTGCGCGACACGCTGAAGCGGACCGGCCGCGCCGGGATCGCCACGATGAGCATGCGGCAGAAGGAGCACCTGGTCGCGGTCCACGCCGAGGACGACGTCCTCGTCCTGCACACGCTGCACTGGGCCGACGAGGTACGCGAGCCGCGCGACACCCTCGACCGGCTGCCCGACGGCAGCAAGGCCTCCGCCAAGGAACACCGGATGGCCGAGCAGCTCGTCGACACCATGGCCATCGACTTCGACCCGCGGGACTACCGCGACCGCACCCAGGAGCGGGTGGAGGAACTGATCTCCGCCAAGCGGGACGGCGGGACGGTCGAGAAGGCGGCGGAGGCGCCGGAGGACACCAACGTCGTCGACCTGACCGCCACCCTCCAGCGCTCCGTGGAGTCGGCACGCCAACGGCGCGGCGGCGGCCGTACGCGCAAGGACGGCAGCGGACTTGAGCGGCTGACGAAGAGCGAGCTCTACCGGCGGGCGTCGGAGGCCGGCATCAGCGGCCGCTCGAAGATGAACCGGAAGGAACTGCTGCGCGCCCTCCGCGCGGCCGACACCAGGAAAGCCTCGTGAACGGGGCAGCACCACCCGCCCGTCACCTCACCAGAAAGGCGAACGAGCCACCGATGTCCCATGATCTCGTACTGGCACGGCCCGAGCCCAAGTCCAAGACGCCCATCTCCTACCCCCGAATGCTGCGGAGGGTGCAGTACGACGGCCTCTACCCCACCCCTGAACGAGCGGAGGAAACCGTCCGGCTGGTGCTCACCGCACTGGGCCGCCAGCTGACCGGCGACGAACGCATCGAGCTCGCCGCCCTGCTGCCCCCGGAGGCCGCCCAGATCTTCACGGCGCAGACCCCCGCCGCCGAGAAGCTCACCGCCCGCGGCTTCGTGAACGAACTCGCTACCCACACCGGCGGCAGCCCGGCCACCGCCCGCTGGGACGCCGGCACCGTCCTGGCCCTCATCGACCAACTCGCCGACCCGGACCTCCTCACCCGCATCCTCACCCAACTCCCCCCAGGCTTCGCCCTCCTCTTCGGCAAGGCCGAACTGGCCCGGGCGGCCTGACCGGCGCTGGTTGCCTAATCGAGTACGGGCGGGCCCGCCTCGATGCGCCGCAGTACTGGGGTCAGGCGGTCTACGTCGGGGCCGGGGTCCAGTTGGCGTTCGTCCCACCAGGTGGCGCCTGCGTCGCGTAGTGGAGCGATCACGTCCTTGGGCTTGGTGGTATCCGGTGGAGTGGCGCCGCCGACTACGAGGTCGAAGGGGTGCTGGGTGTTGCCTTCGCGCTGGCTGTGCACGTAGGTGAGCAGCTCCCGTACGTCCTTGGGGTCCGGGGCGTGTCCGTGCAGGGCGTTCTTGAACAGGGGCACTGCGCCGTCCCATCGTGCGGCTCGTCGCATGGGCGGGCGGTTCGGCCAGAAGCCCCCGATCCATACCGGCGGGCGGGGGCGTTGCACGGTGGCGGGCTGCAGGCTTACGTTGCGCGCCTGGTAGTGCTGGCCGTGGTGGTCGACGGTCTCGCCCGTCCAGAAACGCCCCAGCAGCTCCAGTCCTTCGTCCAGCCGCTCGGCGAGCACGCGTCGGTCGGTGGAGTCGCCGAAGCTGCCGTACTCGTCCTCGACCGGCCCGCCCAGCCCTGCCGCGAAGATGACCCTGCCTGCGCTGAGGTTGTCCAGGGTGGCCACCTGCCGCGCGAGTTGCTGTGGCCGATAGCGGGCCACCGGAGTGAGCAGAGTCCCCAGCCGGATCCGTGACGTCGCGAGTGCGGCCGCGGTCAGCAGCATCCAGGCGTCCCCGAAGGGGCGCCCCGCGTACTCCCGGTAGTGGACGTGGTCCCAGACGAAGAGCCCGTCCCACCCCGCTTCCTCGGCCGCCGCCGCGACGGTTGCCACGTTTCGGGGGTCGGCAAAGTCGCCGAAGTTCGGGACGTTGATCGAGAAACGCATCCGGGCATCGTGGGCTGTCCCCGCCTGCCCAGGCAACGGATTATTGGTCAGTACGTGATCAGCCGCAGCGTCAGCGCGGCGGCACCGAGCAGCAGGTTCACCACCGGCGGGCCGAGGTGTGCCGTATCGCGGAACCGGACGTGTGCCCCGCACGCCAGCAGGAAGTAGACGGTGACGCCGGTCGCCGCGGCGATGCCGATCGGAGCCCAGAACAGCCCGGCGATCAGTCCGGCGACGGCGCAAGCCAGCACCCCCGCCAGTGCGTTGAGCCGCTCCTCGGGCACGTGCACCCGGGCGTAGCCTTCGACAACATCGGGCTTGTGGCTGAGCTTCAAGGCCACCGACGCCGCCAGGGAGGCGGCTAGTACGGCGGTGATGACGACGGTTGCGACGAACATCGGCGGCTCCGTACTCCGGCTGGCACACCACCCCGGTCTTGCCCCGATTATCCGCCATGTGCGGCCGCCCAGAGGGAGGTTGTGTGCAGGCAAGTAGGTACGTCGTTCTCGTGGATCTGGACGACACGCTGATCCCGGACCGCAGTGCGGCCTGGGCGGCTGTGGAGGCCACGCTGCATTCGCTCGGAGTGGCGCGTGCTTCGGAGCGCGTGCAGAGCGTCTTCGACATTGCCCGGTCCTGTTGGCGGGCAGGACCGTACTTCGAGTCGCTCAAGGGCCTGGGGATCAGCTCTTGGGAGGCGCTCTGGGCGGATCTGACACTTGCGTCGGTGCCGGAGGCGGGCGGGTGGGGACTGCGGTATCGCCTCGAGGTCTGGGGCGACGTGCTGCGGACCGCGGGCGCGGTTGCGGAAGCGGATCGCGAGGATGCCGCGCGACAGTTCGTACGGCATCGGCAAGAGCTGGTGCGGTGCCTGCCCGGGGCGGCGGAGTTCGTCGAGCGGATGGCTCGCGATCACGAGGTCTGGCTGATGACGAACGGGGCCTCTCGGCTGCAGCGCCTCAAGTTGAGCCTCAGCGGGCTGGATCAGTACGTTGCCCGGGTGTTCGTCTCCTCGGAGGTCGGGCACGCCAAGCCGCATCCGCGGTTCTTCGAGGCAGTGAGTGACGCGCTCCTCGACGATCAGGCCGTGTGTCTGGTGGTGGGCGACAGCCTGGACGGGGACGTACGTCCGGCGCTGGACCGGGGGTGGCCCGCGGTCCACCTGCCCTGCACGCGCGTCAGCTTGATTGGCGACGTCGTCCCTCCGTGCTCTCACCGCGCGGACGCCTCCTGACTTATACAGACCGCCCGTGCCGTTTATCACTTGGTGATGAGTTGGCATGGGTCGGGGTGGGTAGCGGCCCCTGAGGTGCGTTGTTTACAGTCAGGTGTGGGGTGTTGGGCGTAGGGTGCGGAATCGCGAGTTGACATATAGGGCAAACTTTTCCGCGGGCGGGCACATGTGGGCTTGAAAACAGCATGAATGGTCTGTTTAATGTGCGTGCGGCCCGGCATTCCTCGCCCGCGGTCAGGCGGCGTGCGATCCCCGTATGACGGGCCGACGGGAGCGATACGAGTGACGATTCAGCACCGGGCCGCCAAGACGCGATTGGCCCTGATCCGGTCTGCCGCCGAGGATTTCGCCGAGCGGGGTTACAGGTCCAGCACGCTGGAGGCGATCACTCGCCGCGCCGGGGTGAGCACCGGGGCGCTGCATTTCCATTTCGAGAACAAGGCGGCGCTGGCGACTGCCGTACAGGACGCCGCCCAGCAGGTGTTGGCGCGGATCGTCGCCGACTCGCGGTCAGGTGACGACGGCGCGCTGCAGCGGCTGACCGACGCCTCTCAGGAACTGGCCGCCCGGATGCGGGTGGACGTCGTCCTGCGTGCCGGATTCCGGCTCGGCTGGGAGGACGGCCGCCGGGACAGCGATGGCCTGCACCGGATGTGGCAGGAGTGTGTGACGGCGCTGATGGGCGCAGCCCAGTCGGAGGGTGCGCTCGCGGCCGACGTCAGGGCCGAGGAGGCCGTGCTCACCATCGTCGCCGCCACCACGGGATTCGAGGCACTGAGCCAGGAGGATCCCGTGTGGATCTCCCACTCCACGTTCACCGGATTCTGGAGACTGCTGCTGCCGAGTCTTGCGTGTCCCGAGGCCCTGGACGGGCTGGATCCCGCGGGAAGGCAGCAAACCCGTGGGGGGACAGCTGGATAACGGCGGTATGGATACGCCGAGTTGGCGGGCCGAGCGAGGCGTAGTCAGGCCTGCGCCGCCAGGCCGGCCAGCGGGTGGGCCCCGGAGCCGACGGACTGGCTCGCTTCCATGTGGCAGCGGAAGACGACCTCGCCGTCCTGTGTCCCGGTGACCTCGGCGGCCGCCGCGAAGGGCGTCAGGGCAGGGATTTCGCTGGCCTCCAGCCAGCAGGGAGCGTCGAACTCGACGTACTGGTACGGGCGGAGCGCGGCCGCAGTGAAGGCGTAACCGGGCTGCAGCGTGCCGGCGAAGGCCGCCTGCCGGGCCGCTTCCATCAGGACCAGGCCGGGCACGTGGTCGACGGCATGGTCGATCAGCGCAGGGTGGCCGGGGTTCGGCCGCAGCTCCCAGCGCTTCCCGTCGCCGAGCGGTGCCAGCAGCGTCTCGTCGTCGCTGTGCCGGCCAACTGCCAGGGGCGATACGGGTATCGAGGTGGGGGCGGGGCTGACCGGGCGGCGGTCGCCGCGCAATCGGGCGTAGACCTGCGGGGCGATCCAGCCGAGGCCGGCGTCGGCGGTGCCGAAGATGCCGCCGGCGTGCCAGAGCGTCAGCGCGACGTCCACGGCTCGGCGGTTGCGCCGGGTGAACACCACGTCGAGCGTGACCCGGGCGTCGGTATCGGGCAGGTTCAGCGGGTCGAGCCGGTAGGTGAGGCGGTTCATCAGGAAGTGGTCGGTCGGCGGCACGCCGGACTCGACGTGCAGCAGGCCGAGGACGCCCTGCCGAATCGTTTGCTCTACCAGCATGGTGTGGTCGGCGGCCGAGGCGAGAGTGCGGAAGAAGCAGTGCGGCCGGGACCAGTCGGCGTCGACGGAGTAGTGCTGGTCGCTGTGGCGACTCCAGCCGCAGATGAGGACATCCTCATCGTGAACGCGGTGCACCTGCCCGGGAGTCGGAGTTTTCGTCGGGGGCTGCGAGGGTCTGTCTTCGCTGGCCCGGTCTGCTTTCCCGTTCGGTGTGGACATGCTCGTACCCCTCTCTGGGGAACGCTGGGGGAACGCACGGCGCCTCTCGAATCCGGAGGCGTAGGCTCTGCATGACGTAGTAAACATACGGTCGGTCCGGTTTCTTTTCAAGCAAAACCGGGGGTGCTCCACAAGCGGAAGCCCCGATACTCGTCAGAGATGACTGCGGTAAGTACCCTGTAAAGTACGGGGTGGTCGGTTTTAATCTTCATCAGTTCTGGCGCAGTGGGGGAGGAGATCAGATGGCTCAGCAGGAGCGCGCCATCCGCACCCGGAAAGTGGTGCTCGACGCCGCGGGTGCCGTGTTCGCCGAGCAGGGATACAGCGCCACCACCATCGCGGAGATCCTCAAACGCGCCGGCGTGACGAAGGGCGCGTTGTACTTCCACTTTCCGTCGAAGCAGGATCTGGCCAGAGGCGTCATCGAGCAGGCGGTCACGGAACCTCCGCGCGAGGAGGAGCTGATCCTGCAGTCCTTCGTGGACATGGGGCTGGAGCTGGCCTACCGCCTGCCGCGCGAACCGGTGCTGCGCGGCGCCGCCCGGCTCGCCGCCGACCAGGGCGCTCCCGACTTCTTCGGCACCCCGTGGCCGCAATGGGCCTATCGCGGCGAGCAGTTGCTCAACAAGGCGAAGGCGCAGGGTGAAGTGCTGCCGCACGTCGACGCCGCGGTCACCTCCCGGCTGCTGGTCGGCTCCTTCACCGGCCTGCAGCTGGTCGCGCAGTCGGAGGCCGGGGCGGAGAGCTTCCAGGAGCTGGTCTCGCGACTGTACGATCACGTGCTGCCGGCCGTGGCTCTGCCCGGGGTGCTCATGCAGCTGGACACCTCGGTCGAGCGCGGCGCGCTGCTGGCCGAACGCAAGCCGCACAAGCAGGAAGCGATGTCCTGAGCGACGTACGGATCGCACTCACACGGCAGGGGTGGGCATGGATCAGCTCGGCGGCAAGGTCGCACTGGTAACCGGCGCGAGCCGGGGGATCGGCAGGGCCATCGCGCAGCGACTGGCCGGCGCGGGTGCGCTGGTCGCGGTGCACTACAAGAGCAACCGGGCCGCCGCGGAGGAGACCACGGACGCGATACGGCGGGCCGGCGGCCGTGCGTTACCGGTCGAAGCCGACCTGGCCGCGCCCGATGCCGCCGATACGGTCTACGCGGCGCTGGACGCGGGGCTGAAGGAGGAAGGGCTCGAGGCCGGCTTCGACATTCTGGTCAACAACGCGGCGCTGGGCCCCGCGGTGCCGCTGGCCCAGGTCACGCCCGAGCACCTCGACGAGCTGCTGGCCATCAACGCCAGGTCGCCGTTCTTCCTCGTCCAGCAGGGACTGCCGCGGCTGCGGGACAACGGGCGGATCATCAACATCTCGTCACTGGCCTCCCGTACCGCCTTCCCCGAGGCCATCGCGTACGCCATGACCAAGGGCGCGCTCGATGCCTTCACCCTCGCGCTGGCCAAGGAGGTCGCCCCCCGGGGCATCACGGTCAACGCCGTCGCCCCGGGGTTCGTCGAGACGGACATGAACGCGCCGCTGCGTGAAAGCGAGCAGGGGCGGCAGTGGCTCGCCTCCCAGTCGGTGTTCAACCGGATCGGCCAGCCGGCCGATATCGCGGATGCCGTGGCCTTCCTGGCCTCCGGCGAGGCGCGGTGGATCACCGGCCAGTGGCTGAGCGTGAGCGGCGGATCGGCTCTGTAGGGACCCGGTCTAGAGCCCCGCCACGGACAGTGCGGTCCCCGCCCGCGGGCCGGGGAGCACCGGCAGCTCCCGGTGGCCGTTGAGGACCAGCGAGGACACGGGCTCGAGCCGGTCGACAGGGACGGCCAGGCGCAGGTCGGGGAAGGCCGCGAAGAGGCTGTCCAGCGCGATCACCGCCTCCATGCGTCCCAGGGGCGCGCCCAGGCAGTGGTGCACGCCGTGGCCGAAGGCCACGTGGGTGGCGCGGGTGCCGCGGGTGAGGTCGAAGCGGTCGGCGTCATCGCCGTGCACCCGCTCGTCGCGGCCCGCTCCCATGGCCGAGACGACGATGGCGTCCCCGCGGGGTATCAGCTCACCCGCGATCGACACGTCCTCGGTCGCGTACCGCAGCAGGAAGTTGGCAGCGGGCGGATCCAGCCGCAGGATCTCGTCGACGGCGTCCTCCCAGCCGTACAACCCCTCGCGGATCAGCTCCAGTTGTGCGGGGTGGGTGAGCAGGGCGTGCACACAGCGATCGATGAGGGTCGCCGTGGTCTCGTAGCCGGCCGCCACCAGGTGCAGCAGGGTGTCGGTGAGTTCCTGCTCCGTGATGGCGTCCGCCCCTTCGGCCGCGCTCTGGGCCGCCAGCAAGGCGCTCGTCAGGTCCTCGCCCGGCTCGGCCCGCCGGGTGGCCACCAGGTCCGCGAGGATCGCGTACATCTCGCCGGCGGCCTCCTGGGCGGCTGCCGCCGGCAGCGCGGTGTCGTGGAGGGCGGCGATGAGCCGGCGCAGCGGAAGGCGCTGCTCCTCGGGCACGCCGAACAGCAGGCAGATGACCCGGGCAGGTAAGGGCTCGGCATACGCCGTGCGCAGGTCGACCGGCTCGTCCGGGGGCAGTTGAGCGATTCCGTCCAGCAGGTCCGCCACCAGCCGCTCGATCTCGGGGCGCAGCCGCCGCACCTGCCGCATGGTGAAGCCGGCGGCGACGAACTTGCGCAGCCTGCTGTGGTCGGCGCCGGCCGAGGTGAACATGTTCTTCAGCGACACCCACTTGGCCAGGGACCAGTCGGTGGTCACCCGGCCGTCGATCCAGGCCTGCCAGTGCCGGCGCGGGTCCTTCGAGATCCGGGGGTCGGTCATCAGCTGCTTGGCCTCGGCCAGCCCCGACACCATCCACGCCGGTACGTCGCCGGGCAGGACCACGCGTGTCACCGGGCCGAGTTGCCGCAGTTTGCGTACCTCACCCGGCAGGTCGGCGCCGGCAGGGTCAAGGGTCAGCGGGCACTGTTGTCTGGTCACAGGACGTCTCCCTTTCGATGGCATAGCTGGCGAATGACGAGCCGTGCATGGCGCGGTTGCGCTTGGCGCTGAGGGAGTCCTGAGAGCGAGTCTAAATAAGAAACAGTCCGTCCGGTATGGATTCTGTTCGACTGCGGCTGCACTTCATACGGAGTTACGCGTTCCGTCACCGATGGCGACAGCGGTGGTCAGGGGCGCAGGACGACCTTGCCGACGGTGCGGCGGGCCAGCAGGTCCGCATGCGCCCGGCGGGCGTCGGCAAGCGGGTAGCTGCCGTGCACCACCGGCTTGAGGCGGCCGTCCGCCGTCAGCTCGAACAGCTCCCGCAGGGGCCCGTCGACCGCCCCGGGCCGGGCGAGTGCCGCACGGAGCCAGAAGCCCGCGACCGACGCGCTCAGCCGGCTCAGCCGCGCCGGGTCGACGTGGGGGATGCCGGTCCGCGCGGCACTGCCGTAACTCACCAGGCGGCCGAACGGAGCGAGGGTGTCCAGGGCTTGGCCGAAGAGATCCCCGCCGACCGCGTCCAGCACGACATCGGCCTGCCGGTCGTGGGGGTAGGTGATCACCTCGTCGGCGCCCAGCTCCAGGGCCAGCCGCTCTTTCGCGTCGGTGGATGCCTGGGCGCGGACGCACCCCGCGCCGAACTCCCGGGCGAGCTGCAGCGCCAGGCTGCCGACCCCGCCGGCGGCCGCGTGCACCACCACCGTCTCTCCCTGCTGCATCCGGGCCGCGGTGCGCAGCAGATGCCAGGCGGTCAGCCCCTGGACCAGCAGGGCGAGCGCCGCCCCGGCGTCGAGGTCCTCGGGGATCTCCCATACGGCGGCCTCCTCGGCCACCGCCAGCTCGGCGTATCCCTGGCGCACGCGGGCGAGCACCCGCCGTCCTTCGGGGGTGCGGCCGACCACCTCGGTTCCGGGGATGCACGGCAGCGGGTCGGATCCTGGATACGAGCCGTCGACGAGGTGAGTGTCGGCGAAGTTGACCCCGGCCGCCTCGACGGTGATCAGGACCTGTCCGGGGGACGGGCGCGGGACGGTCGTCTCGGTCGGAGTGAGGACCTCGGGTCCACCTATGCGGGCGAACTGGATGGCGAGCACGCACGGCACCCTAGCGCGGCCCCGGCCGGTGGTCATCGGCGCCGGCGCTACCACCGCACCGGCAGCCGGCGGACGCCCCGCAGCAGCATCCCGGGGATCCGGGCGCCGTGCTCCCCGCTCGTGTCGAGTGCCAGTCCGGGGCAGCGCTCGAGCAGCGCACCGAGTGCGACGCGCCCTTCGAGGCGGGCCAGCGGTGCGCCGAGGCAGTGGTGGATGCCGTGGCCGAACCCGAGGTGGCCGGAGGGTTTTCGGTGGATGTCGAAGAGGTGGGCGTCGCGGAAGCGGCCCGGGTCCTGGTTGGCATCGGCCATGCAGATCAGCACGGTGGCGCCGCGCGGAATGACGGCGCCGCCGATGTCGATGGACTCCAGCGCCAGGCGCGGCGTGGACGACTCCACCGGACCGTCGTAGCGCAGGATTTCCTCGATGGTCTGCGGCAACAGCCCGTCCGGGTCGGCGCGCAGGGCGGCGAGCTGCTCGGGGTGGGCGAACAGGGCCCGCAGCCCGTTGCCGATCAGATTGACCGTGGTCTCGTGTCCCGCGATCAGCAGCAGCCCGCAGGTGCCGAGGATCTCGTCCGGCGACAGCCGGTCACCGCCCTCGTCCACCGTATGCACCAGGGCGCTGAGCAGGTCGGGGCCCGGCCGGGCCCGCTTGGCGTCGATGAGCCCGGGCAGGTAGCCGTTCAGCTCCTGGTACGCGCGGGCCTCCGCCCGCGGACTGGTGCGGGACACCAGCTCGTTGGACCAGCTCCTGAAGGCCGCCCGGTCGAGTTCGGGCACGCCCAGCAGCTCGCAGATGATGGTCATCGGGAGCGGGAACGCGAAGCTGCCGATCACGTCGGCGCGGCGGTCCTCGGCGGCGAGCATGTGGTCCAGGAGCTCGTGCGCGAGGGCGGTCACGCGGGGATGCAGGGCCCGTACGCGGCGCTGGGTGAACTCGCGGGCGACCAGCCGCCGCAGCCGGGTGTGGGCCGGCGGATCCGCCATCAGCATGTGCGCGAGTGCCGGATCGTCGCCGGTGGTGTTGGTGATCCGGCCGACGTCGCCCGAGCGCGGCCAGTCGCGGCTGAGCCGGGCGTCCTGGCACGCCGCCCGGCAGGCGTCGTAGCCGAGGACGAGCCAGACCGTGTCGCCGTCCGGTGTCCGCACCTGGTGCACCGGGCCCTGCGCGCGGAGGCGCGCATACGCCGGGTAGGGGTCGGCCGCGAAATCCGGATCCAGTTCCAGAAGATCTAAGACAGGCACGGCGGGACGCTAGTGCCTTCGCGGCGGCCGGGTAAACGGGGCCTTGGGCGCCACGCCGGCGTCAGGGGGCGGGCGTTTCGGGGG
>NZ_JAAKZV010000607.1 GCF_011044975.1 Streptomyces coryli
CGTACATCCCCCGGCCTCCCCCGCCGACTGGCCCCGCTTCCACGCCGATTACCGCCTGCTCCCCTTTCTACGCCGCGCCACTGACAACGCGGCCCTGACCCTCGCCGACGCCGCCGCCGTCGAGCGCCTCTGCGAGCGGCTGTACGACGGAGACGAGCAGGTCAGCGGCCCGCCCCAGCCCCCCGCCGTCATCCACGGCGACCTGTGGTCCGGCAACGTCCACTTCACCGCCGCCGGCGGCCGCCCGTATCTCATCGACCCCGCCGCGCAGGGCGGCCACCCGGAGACCGACCTCGCCTTCCTCGAGCTCTTCGGCTGCCCGCACCTCGACAAGATCCTCGGGGCGTACGAGGAAGTCCGCCCGATCCCGGGCCGCCGCGCCCGCGTCCCGCTGCACCAGCTGCACCACCTGCTCGTCCACGCCGCCCTCTTCGGCGGCGGGTACGGCGCGCAGTGCGGGACGGCCGCCCGTGCCGCACTGCAGTCGCACTGAGCCGCACCGCCCTGCAGTCGCACTGAGCCGCACTCAGCCGCACCGCAGTCGTACCGAAAGGAACCACCCGCCGATGTCCCCCGGCACCCC
>NZ_JAAKZV010000608.1 GCF_011044975.1 Streptomyces coryli
GGTGGAATGTGGCAGGCTGACCTGCGGGAAGTCCATGACGGCGACAGTCGCTGGTGGCGGTTCGGGAACGGGAGTGATGGGTGAGCGGGTGGGGGCATGTGGCGGGGGATACGGCGCTGACTATTCATGTGCCGGAGCTCAATTCCGTGGTGCGGGCCGGGTTTCCTGCGCATGTGACAGTGCTCTTTCCCTTTCTGCATGACTCGCGCCTCGATGAGGCTACGGAGCGCGAGCTGGTCGAGTTGATCGCTGCGCATGATGCCTTCGAGCTGACCTTCGCCGAGTTCCGGCGGTATCCGGGCGTGCTGTACCTCGAGCCGTGGCCGGCCGGGCCTGTGCGGGCTCTCACCAAGAGCGTCGTGGAGCGGTGGCCCGAGTGTGTGCCGTATCGGGGGATCTTCGGTGTGGGCGGGCTGGAGCCGCATCTGACCGTGGACAACAGCGAGCCGCCGGAGACGCAGGAGCGGGCTTACGACGCGCTCCAAGTCGAGTTGGCGCCGTGGTTGCCGGTCACGGCCGCGGTGCGGGAGGTGTTGATGATCGTCTGGGAGGGTGGGCGGTGGGTGGAGC
>NZ_JAAKZV010000609.1 GCF_011044975.1 Streptomyces coryli
TGCTGGGCCCGGGACGCGGGTGACTGCGTGGCTGGTTGGGCCTGAGCACGCGTGGCTACGGACTGGTTTGGGCCCGGGACTCGGGTGGCTGCGGGTGGCCTGGCATCGGATGGTGACAGCCGCACTGCCGTCTTGCGGTGTTCCCGGTGCGGGAAACGGAGGCTGGCTGCGGAAGGAGCGGGGCGGCGGGGCACGTATGCCTGCCGGGCGGCGGCCAGCTTTCGGAAGGACAGCCCTGGGAGCGGTGGGGCCACGTCCGTCTACCGGCGGTCGACCAGATTTACAGAGGGCAGGTCGTGGGAGCGGCGGTGGGGAGGGTGGCGCCTCGGCGGCAGAGGCACACCCTTGCAAGCGCCGCCTGCTTCCTGCTTCCCACTCCCTCCTTCCGACCTCCCCGCTCCCCTGCTTCTCGCTCCCCGCTCCCTCCCTGCCGCTTCCCGCTTCCCCGCTTCCCGCTCCCGCCTTGCCGCACCCTCCTTCCGCTCCCCCGCTCCCCCGCTTCCCGCTTCCCGCTTCCCGCTTCCCGCTTCCCGCCTCCCGCTTCCCGCGCCCCGCGTCCCGCGCGC
>NZ_JAAKZV010000610.1 GCF_011044975.1 Streptomyces coryli
GGGCAGGTCCGAAAGATGCGAGCAATCCTTCATGCAGCCAGGTTAGATCGGTGGCGATGAACGCACTTCCGCTGCTCATGCTGGTCGCCGGTTCGACGGCGCTGGCCGGCGCCGCCCGTCGCACCCCCGTGCCCCCGCCGCTGCTGGTCGTCGCCGCCGGGCTCGCGGCCGCGTACGTGCCCGGCGTGCCGGACTACGAGCTCGACCCGCATGTGGTGCTGCCGCTGCTGCTGCCCCCGCTGCTGCACACGGCGGCGCTCGACAGCTCCTACCTGGGGCTGCGCGCCAACAAGCGGGCGGTGGGGCTGCTGTCCATCGGCTACACCCTCTTCGCGGCGGTGTCCGTGGGGCTGATCGCGTACGCGGTGATCCCGGAGCTGCCGCTCACCGCCGCGCTGGTGCTGGGCGCGGTGATCGCGCCGCCGGACGCGGTGGCGGCGACGGCGATCGCGCGGCGGGTGGGGCTGCCGTCGCGGGTGACGACGGTCCTGCAGGGCGAGTCGCTGATCAATGACGCGACCGCCATTACGGCCTTCAAGGTGGCCCTCGCGGCGGCGGTGGTGG
>NZ_JAAKZV010000065.1 GCF_011044975.1 Streptomyces coryli
CTCCTAGAGGGTGGGGGAGGGGCGGGTGCGCCGGCTCAGCTGTGGATGCCGGAACGCACCACGTGCGTGGGCGACTTGAGGACGCCGAGGTCCTTCAGGGGGTCGCCGGAGAGGACCAGGACGTCGCCGGCGTACCCGCGGGCCAGCCGTCCCGCGGTGCCGTCCAGGCCGAGCAGGCGGGCGGCGCCGGTGGTGGCGGTGCGGAGCGCGTCGAGCGCGGTCAGGCCGCTGGCGTGCATCAGCTCGACCTCGCCGCCGATCGGCTTGACCTTGCCGCCGGAGGAGTCGGTGCCGGCGGCGAGCGGGACGCCGAGCTCGTGCGCGGCGAGTACGGCCTTCTTGAGGACCGGGAGGTAGGCGCGGCCGCGCTCGGCGAGCACCGGGTCGGAGGAGTTGGCGAGCCCGGCGATGGCGCTGAGGGTGGGGGTGAAGTACGTACCGCGGCGGCGCATCTCGTGCAGGGTGCGCTCGCCGACGAAGACACCGTGCTCCAGGGAGGCGATGCCCGCGGTGACCGCGTCGTGGCAGCCCTTCTCGCTGTAGCTGTGGCACAGCACGCCCTTGCCGCCGCGGCGGGCCGCCGCGACCACCTCGGAGAGCTGCTCGTGCGAGTAGACCTGCTTCAGCGGGTCCTGCTCGGGCAGTCCGGCGCGCTCGTTGACGCGGGTCTTGATGGCGTCGGCACCCCGGGCGAGGTTCACCTCGACGACGCGGCGCAGCGCCTCGGCGGAGACGACGCCGTCCTCGAGGCGGGCCAGCGGGGTGAGGTCGGGGTCGGCGAGGACCGTATCGCCGAGGTCGGGGGTGACGAAGACGCCGGCGGCCTTGAGCCGGGGGGCCCGCTCGGGTGCCTGGCGGGCCAGCTCCCGTACGGCGATGTCCTGGTAGAAGTTCGTCGAGCCGCTGCGCGCGGTGGTGGCGCCCTGTCGGACGGCGTCGCGGGTCTCGGTGGCGGTGTTCAGGTGGATGTGCGCGTCGACGAGGCCGGGCAGCACCCAGCGGCCGTGGGCGTCGAGGCGCTCGATGCCGGCGGGTAGCGCGACGCGGTTGCGGGGGCCGGCGGCGGCGACCACGCCGTCGCGGATGACGACTGCGGCGTCCTCGGTGACGTCGCCGGTCGCCGGGTCGAGGAGGGTGCCGCCCTCGATGACCAGGTCACCGCCGCGGCCGTGGCCGCGGGCCGGGCGGCGCGGGGCGGCCTCCCGGGCGGAGGCGGCGGAGCCCGTGCCGAGCGCGGTCGCGGTGCCGGCGAGGGCCGCGGAGGCCGCGAGGACACCGCGGCGGGTCAGTCGGCCGGGCGGGGGCTCGGCGGGGTCGACGCACATGGGCAGCTCCTTGCGGGCAGGCGGCCTGGTCCGACTTTTTGTATACCAAACGGAGAGTCGGGGCAAGGGTGGCCCGAGGGATCTGCCTGCTGAGATGCGAATATGTGCAATATGTCCGATGGTTTAACTCAAGTGTCACGCACTTTCGGTATACAAAGCCGCGTCGCCGAAGAGAGACTTGAAGGCGACCGCCCGGCTGTCCCTGACATGCAGCAGCGTGCTCGCCGCCGCCGACTCCTCATCACCGGCCGCGATGTACCGGAACACGGCCGCGTGCTGCGCCCGCATGTGCGCCGGCTCCTCGCGCATGCCGAACAGCAGCTGCAGCTGCCAGCTCAGCTGCTCCATGGTGCGGGCCAGCAGCGGATTGCCGCCGAGCGCGACGATCTCCTCGTGGAACGCGGTGTGCGCCGCCACCTCGGCCGCCCCCTCGCCGTCCGCGGCCGCCCGCTCGGCCGACCCGAGCAGCCGCCGCAGCTCGGCAAGGCCGGCCGGCTCCTCGGGTGCCGCCTCCGCGACCCGCCGCGCCGCGATCCGCGATGCCTGTACGGCGAGCGGCTCCCACACCTCGTAAAGGTGCCGCACATCGGTCCGGTCCAGGCTGCGCACCCGCACCCCGCTGTGCGGCAGCAGCTCGAGGAGCCCCTCGGACACGAGCGCGCGCAGCGCCTCGCGTACCGGCACCCGCGACATGCTCAGCTCCTCGGCGATCTCCCGCTCGACGAGCCGCGCCCCCATCGGATAGCGCCGGTCGATGATCCGCTGCCGCACGGCATCCCGCGCCCGCACACTCAGCGAGGTCCGCCCCGCGTCCGCCCCGCCACTGCCCGCCACGTGCACCGTCCTCAAGCCCGTCGTATCCCGGGCGAGGATACGTGCGGCGTACCGGGGGCGTTTACGCGGAGGCGGAGGCCACGAAGAACGGAATGGCGATGAGGAGGCGGCCGGTCTCGGCGCGGCGGCGCTGCTCGGCGAGCCACTCGTCGGCCTGGTCCCGGGTGATGGCGCCGCCGGCGCAGGCCGGCTCGGCGAGCCTTGTGAGCAGCGACAGCATCGCGGGGTCGGTGAACACGCTCGTGTGCACCTCGACCGTGACATGGTCGAAGCCGCCGTCCAGGAGCAGGCCGCGGTACTGGCGGCCGGCGCGGGGTGTGCCCAGAAGGTCGGCGCGGGCGTGCACGATCGTGCGGGTGAGCGCCGCGTCAGCCGAGTCGATCATGATGGCGTCCCAGTCCTGGCCGACCAGGACGATCCTGCCGCCCGGGCAGAGGACCCGTCGCGCCTCCGCCACCGCGCGCCCCGGCTCCTGAAGTACGTGGAAGACCTTGTCGGCGCGGTAGCCGCGGACGCTGCCGTCGGCGAACGGCAGATCCTCCGCCCCCGCCTCCCGGAACCCGGCCTCCGGCCACCGCTGCCGGGCCGCGGCCAGCATCCGCGGGTCGGGGTCCACGCCCACCGCGTGGACGCCGCGTTCGGCGAGTTCGGCGACGGCGCGGCCGGCGCCGCAGCCGACGTCCACGACGGTCGAGTCCGGGACGAGAGACAGCAGTTCGTAGGAGCGGTCCCGTAGACGGGTGGCGCTCGGCATCCGGTCCGCCGCGTCGAGGACGGCCAGCAGGGCTTCGGTGTCGCGGTGTTCATCCACCGCTTCCTGGTGCTTGGACATGCGCGTCATGCTGCGACTTAATGTCGGCATGAAGTCAAGCGATGACGGCGGCGCCGGCACGTTGCGCATCGGCGCCCTCGCGGCCCGGTTCGGCCTGGCCACGCACGTGCTGCGGCATTGGGAGACGATGGGCCTGCTGCACCCCGGACGGGACGCCGCCGGACGCCGCCGCTACGGTGCGGACGACCTCACCCGCGTAGCGGCGATCCTCACCATGAAGGAAGCAGGCCTCAGCCTGACTACCATCAGGAGCCTGTCCGCAACCGCCGACCGCACCACCCGACACGAGCTCCTGCGCCCCGCGGCCGAAGAACTCCGGTCGAGAATCGCAGCAGCCCAGGCTTCATTGACGCTCATCGAGAGCGGCCTGAACTGCACGCACGAGGACGTCACCCAGTGCCCGAACTACCTGAGGCGCATCGCATCACGCCTGGGCGATTAGCTGTTCCAGCTCGAACCGGCGGGTCTCGACCTCATCGTCGTAGACATCCGTGAAGTCGCGCAGGTCCTTGCGGCGCCCACGGCTGAGCAGGTGCTGGACTTCAAAGAGGGTCCCGGCGGAAATTCCGAAGAGCCACACCTCGTCGCAGATGTCGATGAGCCGGCAACACCATTCCAGTGTTCGTTCGCGGCCTGGAGGGCCGCCCTCGAAGAGCGGATACGGGAACGCCAGGAAGGGGTTGAGCGGTGCGTGCCCACCCTCGACGACCACGTTCTGGAACTCGTCCGCGCGGCTCGCCATCCTGCTCGGGCAGGCGACGTAGACGAGCAGGGGTGAAGCTGGCTTGGCCTCGATCACGCCAGCAGCCTACAACCGCTGCCGGAGCACACCTTCGTCGCGTCAAACGATCAGCCGGACAAGGCCGTAGGCCTCAATCGTCAGCATCGCCACGCCAAAGGCGGTGACGACTTCGGAGACACGTGGTCGTTTGATGACCTGCAACTGCCGCACGCGCTGCATCGTCGTCATGGACTTACGGGCATTGCTGAAACCGCGGTAGTGCTGCATGTCGAGGCCGGGTATGGCTTCGCTCAGCCGCTCCTCGATCTCGGCAAGACGATCGTTTCGCATTTCGCCGTAGCGGTTCAGCGGCATGAAGACGCCCAAGTACCAGAAGATGATGGGGACCGGGGCGATGAGTTCAATATGGCTGCCCTTGCCCAGAGTCAGCAGGCCCGCACCGATGGCCGCGAACAGGCCGCTGGCCTGCCAGATGGTGGCGTAGGTGTGCCGGTAGCTCTCCATGCACTGCTGGTACTCCACCAGATAGGCCTGGATGGCCTCCGCGGATATCGCGGGAACAGGTGGTGGCGGGTCCGGTCCTCCTGCGGCACTGGCCATGCGATGTCCTCTCCTCGGACCGACCTGCCGGGCAGAATTCCGCGGTTACATTCTGCATCGCTCAGGGCCGGGCGCGTTGTGCCCTTCGGGCCTGTCGGTGCATCGGCGGTGCATCGGGTCGCGGGCCAGGCTGATCGCCTGACGCTGTGGTACGACGTCGCCGGAGGCGAGGACGCGCCCGCCATCGTCTTCCCTGCTCGATTTCGTGCCGAATTCGCAGCCCTGGGCTCAGGCCAGTGATCCCGTGAAATAACTCGCACAGGGCGGCTGAGCGCACTCACGTCACGTCGGTGACGTCCACCATGCGTCGCAGTTTTGCCTGGGCGCGGGCGGCGTTGGCGCCCGGGACCAGGATCTCCGCGGTGGCGTGGCCGCCGGGGGTCGTGGCGTAGGTGAGGGCGACGACGCCGACGCTGTTCAGGACGGCGGTGATCCGGCAGAGCGTGCCGTGGTTGTGGTGGAGGGTCACCGTGAGGGTGCGGTGGAGCTGTTCGTCAGACGTGGCCTCTCGCATGCCACGAAGTCTTCGCAAACGACCGGTGCTTGCGCTTCGTCCGCCGCGCAGAGCCCCGCCGCCTCGCGTCGTCGCCGGCGACGAAGCCTCACGGGTGGCCGGACTTGCTGCACCCGCCGGGCTCGGTCCGCGCCTCCGTCGTCTGCCAGTCGCCCTCCTCGCCCTTGCGGAGCTTCGTCGTGAGGCGCGGGTACGTGCCGGGCTCGGCCAGGGCGTAGCGGACGTGGCCGTTCGTCTCCTGGCTCGCCTCGAAGACGTTCAGGTCCGCGCAGTACGCCAGCGACGCGTGCGCGCCGTCGTCCGCGACCGTGACCCGCGGGTCGTAGAAACGGGCGGTGCCGCTCAGTGCGAGGCGGGACTGGAACTGCTCGGCGTAGCTCTTGCGGCACTTCCAGGCCGCGGAGCCCTTCGCGTAGTACTCGTCGAAGTCCGGCTGCACCGGCGGCGCGTCCTCGCCCGGGTGGTCGTCGAGGGCCAGCGAATAGGTCTGCCGCTCGGCCTGCGCCGCGGCGTCGAGCACCTGCTGCTCGGCCTTGTCCTCGGCCTCCCAGTCGGCGAAGCGCATCTGGACGCTGCGGGGCAGCGAGGCCGAGGTGCTGGGGGGCGCGCCGCGCTTGTGCGAGTCGGGCCCCAGCGGCGGATCGGTGGGCTTGGCGGACGACCGGTTGTGCGGCTTGCCGTAGCCCCGCGGGTCGCCGCCGCAGTCGGCGGCCGGGCCGGACGGGCTCACCTCGGCCACCGGTGGCTTGTCCCGGCCGGCCACCTCCTCCCCGCAGGCCGCCAGCAGCGGGAGGGCGGCGACGGCGGCGGCAGCGGTGCGTACGGTCCGGGTGCGGCGGATCACGATCAGTCTCCTGCTCGGGTGCGAGGTGCCCGACCCAAGCTAGTTGACCAAGCCGCGCTCACCAGCCGGTCACCAGAAGATGGTTGACGACCAGCGCCACCAGGCCCTGCGCCGCCAGCCACCAGCGTGCCGACCGCGGCGGCAGCAGCGCCGCCGCGGGCAGCAGCCACAGCGTGAACGGCAGCCAGATCCGCTCCGTCTCCGCCTTGCTCATGCCCGACAGATCGGCCGCCGCGATGGCCAGCGCGGCGGCCAGCGTCAGCGCCACCAGCGGGTTGCCGCAGCCCCGTACGGTGGTATCCCGCCAGGACCGCAGCCCCCGCCCCGCCGAGACCACCGCGCGGCGCAGCCCCGCCATCGACGCGAGGCCCGCGCTCGCCACCACCGTTGCCAGGTTCGCCCAGAGGAAATAGCGGTACGGGCGGTCCGCCGCCACCCCCTCGTAATAGCGGTCGTACAGCTCCCGATAGCCCTCCCACCACCAGAACCCGGCGGCGGTGAAGACCGCCACGACCACCCCGGCCCCCAGCGCCGCCCACGGCACCGGACGCAGCGTCCTGGCCGACCACAGCACCGCCGCCACCAGCACCACCAGCAGCGTCAGCCCGTACGAGAGATACAGCGCCCACCCCAGCAGCAGCCCGGCGCCGAGACCCGCCCACCGCGACCCGTGCACCGCGCACATGGCCAGCAGCGCCAGCGCCCATGCCGCCACCGCCGCGAAGTAGCCGTCGGCCGACACCCCGGCCCACACCGCCCAGGGCGTGAGCACCAGGAAGGGCGCCGCCCGCCGGGCCGCCGCCTCGGCGCCCAGCGTGCGCAGCGTGACCAGCACCGCCGCGGCCGCCGAAGCCGCGGCGGTGAGGACGAGGACAGCGGCCCAGGCGCCGCCGCCGAGGCCGATGCGGTCGAGGCCGACGAAGGTGGTGATGGCGCCCGGCGGGTGGCCGGCGATGTGGGCGGGCCAGTTGTCGGGGGCGGTCGACTTGGAGATGTAGCGGGTGTACGTGCGCAGCGCCTCGCCCAGGTCGTCGAAGCGGTGGATGCCCTGGTCGCCGCCCGCGTACAGGTACTCGTTCTTCGCGGTGAGCCGCCCGGCCACCCCGTCCCGCCAGCCGTCGACGAGGGCGAGGGACCACAGCCAGGCCATCGACGCCAGCCAGCTGCCCAGCAGCAGCCACCGCCACGACAGCCGCGCGGCCAGCGGCGGCCCGTACGCGATGATGGCCACGGCCAGCGCGACCGCGGCCACGGTGCCGGGGCCGGTGTGCGGGTCCCAATAGGCGTACAGCGGCGGCCAGTCCAGGAAGAGCGGTGCCCGGCCGTTCGGCTGCCGCATGCCCCAGCCGACCGCGCTCGCCAGCGCGAAGAGTCCGGCGCAGAGCAGTGCGGTCAGCACATCCGCGCGGTGGCAGGGGGCAGAGTTCGCCGTGGGCATGGCTCCACCGTAGGCAGAGTTGATCAGTGCACCGGGCCGGCAGCCGCGGACGTCACGGTTTCGTCAGGTGTCACACGGCCCTGCCGGACCCCGGGCGCTCATACGGTCGAGGACATGAACGGCAACAAGCGCGGCTTCTGGCGCAGTCCGCTGCGCGGTCCGTGGTTCACCTCGGTGCTGGGACTGGTGCTGCTGATCGGCCTGCCCGTCCTCTTCGTCACCGGACTGCTGTCGTACGCCGCGTACAACCCGGATCTGGGCCGCGGCAACGACCACACCCCGGACCGCGGCATCCTCGGCTTCTTCCTCTTCCCCTGGCCCACCTCGCCGCACTGGCTCTACCGCGTCACTCAGGGCATCCATGTGATCGGCGGCTTCGTGCTGATCCCGGTGGTGCTGGCCAAGCTCTGGTCGGTGTTCCCGCGGCTGTTCCAGTGGCCGCCGGTGCGGTCGCTGACGCATGCGCTGGAGCGCGGGTCGCTGCTCCTGCTCGTCGGCGCCACGCTCTTCGAACTCGTCACCGGCGTGCTGAACACCCAGCTCGACTACCTCTTCCCCGGCTCGTTCTACCGCGTGCACTACTACGGCGCCTGGGTGTTCTTCGCCGCGCTCGTCGTCCATGTCGCGCTGCGCCTCGGCAAGCTGCGCCGCGGCCTGAGGGACGAGGGAGGTGAGGAATTGCGCGCGCCGGACCCCGCACCATCCACCATCAGCCGGCGCGGTGCGGTGGCGCTGGTCGGCGCCGGGTCGCTGACGCTGTTCGCCGTCACCGCCGGGCAGGTGACCGGCGGCCCGCTGCGGCGCACCGCCCTGCTCGCGCCGCACGGCGGCGCGGACCCCGGACCGGAGCAGAACGGCTTCCAGGTCAACAAGACCGCGGCCGGGCGCGGCATCCGGGCCGCCGATACGGGCGAGCACTGGCGGCTGCGGCTGCGCGGTCCTGGCGGCGATCTCGCCCTCAGCCGGGCCGAGTTGCTGGAGCTCGAGCAGCACACCGTCCGCCTCCCCATCGACTGCGTCGAGGGCTGGTCCACCGGCGACCAGACCTGGACGGGCGTACGGCTGAAGGACCTCGCGGCGCTGGCCGGCGCGGAGCCGGACCACATGTACGTCGAGTCGCTGCAGCGCGCCGGCGCCTTCCGCCAGGTGTGGCTGCGCGCCAATCAGGTGCGCGACGGACGCTCGCTGCTGGCGCTCGGCGTCAACGGCGCCCCGCTGTCGAAGGACCACGGCTTCCCGGCACGGATCGTCGTCCCGAACAACCCGGGCGTGCACCAGACCAAATGGGTCGAGCGCCTCACCATCGGGAGGCCGGTGTGAAACTCCTGCTGCTGCTCGCCTCGTTCGCGCTGACCGCGTATGCCGGGATCCGGATGCTCGACGGCGACTGGTTCCTGATCGCCCTGTGGGTGGTGGGGGCGGCGGTCGCGCACGATCTGCTGCTCATCCCGCTGTACGCCGCCCTGGACCGGGGCGCGCAGCGCGTGCTCGGGCCCGGGCTGATCAACTACGTGCGCGTCCCCGCCTTCCTCTCCGGGCTGTTGCTGCTGGTCTTCGCCCCGCTGATCCTGCGCGGCAGCGCGGGTTACGAGCCGGCGACCCTGAAGTCCCCCGATGTCTTCCTGGGCCGCTGGCTGCTCCTCACCGGCGTGCTGTTCGCCCTGTCGGCTCTGGTGTACGCAGTGCGGCGAAGCACCGGCCGTCCGCGGTCCACGTCTCCCGAGCGCTGAACCGGCCGGTCGCGCGGGCGTGCCGCAGCAGCGCGTCCGTGCCGACCCGCGCCCACGGGAAGTCCGGGCCCGGCGCGCTGCCGGTGCCGTCGTCCACATGCACCAGCACCTGCTCGTCGACCTCGTACGGCAGCGCCTCCACCAGCAGCAGCCCGCCGGGCGCCAGCAGCCCGGCCACCCGGGCCAGCAGCGCGGCCGGGTCGCCGCCGATGCCGATGTTCCCGTCCATCAGCAGGGCGGTGCCCCAACGCCCCTCGCCGGGCAGGTCGTCGAAGACCGAGCGGAGCAGCGCGCTGCCGCCGCCCGCGTTCGTACGGTCCACCGCCTCGGCGCTGACGTCGATGCCCAGCGCCTGGCGCCCGAGACCGGCCAGCGCGGCGACGAGGCGGCCGGGTCCGCAGCCGATGTCGAGTACGGAGCCGGTGCACTGCCGCAGCACCGACCAGTCGGCCGGGTCGGGCAGCCCGCACCAGCGCTCGATGTCCAGCGGCAGCAGCCAGCCGTCGGCACGGCGCAGGAACAGCGGCCCGCGCCCGGTGCGGACGGCCGCCGCGTACGGCTCGGTGACGGGCCAGGCGGCCGCGTCGGTGAGAGTCGGCTTCATCGTCGGCCTCCGGCGGGTGGGGTCGGTGAGGTCGGCGCGAACGGCGAAACGGGCGCGGACGGCGAAACGGGCGCGGACGGCGGATCGAGCGCTGACGGCGGATCGAGCGTGGACGGCGAAGCGGGCGTGGACGGCGAAGTGGGTGTGGACGGCGAACTGGGTGCGGACGGCGGAACGGGCGTGGACGGCGGAACGGGCGTGCGCTGCGGCACCGTCGCCCCCGCCGCGCCGAGCCGGCGCGCCTCGGCGGCGAACTCCCCGTCACGCGGCGCCTCGGCCGCCACCAGCGGCACGTCCTGCGGATGGTCGACGTCCCGCAGCGCCGGCAGCCCGCCGACCCGCAGCCCCGCCGCCCGCAGCCGCCGCAGCTGCTCCGCCCCCGTCTCCGGCACCGACATCGGCACCCCGCGCAGCAGCGCCGGATCGGGCTCGGCGAGCCCCAGCGCCCAGAAGCCCCCGTCGAGCGCGGGCCCGAAGTAGGCGTCGGCCCGCTCCCACGCGTCCGGCCGGGTGGCCGGGGCCAGCAACTCCGGTGAGACCTGCGGGGTATCCATGCCGATCAGCAGCGCCGGCCCGCCCGCACCGGCGAAGGCCGCGGCGAGCCGCTCGTCCAGCCCGCCGGCGACCTGCGGCCACACCTCGTAACCCGGCGGCAGCCAGTCACCGGGCCGGCCGTCGAGGACCAGGACCCGTCGGCGTACGGGAAGGAGCAGCCCGGCGCGCAGCGTGTCGGCGAGCGCCGCGCGGGCGAGGGCAGCGGCCTGCCCGGGGGAGTAGGCGGCGGTGAGCCGCGTCTTCACCCGCCCGGGCACCGGCTCCTTGGCGATGACCAGCAGCGTCGTGCTCGTAAGGCCATCCGTCATCGCGCACCGCCCGCGGCCGGCGGCGCGCTCAGCACGGCCCGCATGTCGCGCACCGCGTGCCAGGTGCCGCGCCAGGTGCCGGTCACCTTGGACTTGCCGGTGCGGGGGAGGTACGGGACGTCCTGCTCGGCGATCAGCCAGCCCCGGTCGGCGGCCCGTACCACCATCTCCAGCGGGAAGCCGCTGCGGCGGTCGGCGATGCCGAGGGCGATGAGCGGCTCGCGCCGGGCCGCGCGCATCGGACCCAGGTCGTGCAGGCGCAGGCCGGTGCGCCGGTGCAGCATCCGGGACAGCGCCAGGTTGCCGGCGCGGGCGTGCAGCGGCCAGGCGCCGCGGCCCTGCGGGCGGCGGCGGCCGAGCACCAGGTCGCGTTCGCCGGAAAGCACCGGCTCCGCGATCCCGGGCAGCAGCCCCGGGTCGAGGGAGGCGTCGCAGTCGCAGAAGCAGACCACCTCCGCCGTGGCCGCCGCCAGCCCGGCCGCGCAGGCGGCGCCGAAGCCGCGGCGCGGCTCGGTGACCACCGTGGCGCCCAGCGAGCGGGCGAGGTCTGCGGAGCCGTCGGTGGAGCCGTTGTCGACGACGATCGGATGCCAGCCGGACGGCATCCGCGCGAGCACCCAGGGGAGGGCTTCGGCCTCGTTGAGACACGGCAGGATTACATCGGTCATGCCCATACACCCTACGAGCGCATAACGGGCATAAGTGGCGTAGGGATCTTACGAAATGCGAACGGCGCCCCGCTCCCGGGATCCGGTGCGGCGGTGCACCGGGCGCTCCGTGCGAGGCTGAGCGCATGGACAAGCAGCAGGCCCGCATCCTCGTCGTGGACGACGACCCGACCGTCTCCGAAGTGATCGCGGAATACCTCGGCGGCTCGGGTTACACGGTCGACCGGGCGGCGGACGGCCCCGCCGCGCTGGAGCGGGCGGCGGACGCCTGGCCCGACCTGGCGGTGCTGGACCTGATGCTGCCGGGCATGGACGGCTTCGCGGTCCTGGCCGCGCTGCGCTCCCGCGGCCCGCTGCCGGTGATCATGCTCACTGCCCGCGGCGACGAGGACGACCGCATCGCGGGCCTGGAGCTCGGCGCGGACGACTACGTCACCAAGCCCTTCAGCCCGCGCGAGCTGGTGCTGCGGGTGGAGTCGGTGCTGCGCCGCGCGGGCGGCGAGACCCGCGGCCGCACCGGCGTGCTGCACGCCGCGGGCATCCGGCTGGACCCGGCGGCGCGGCGGGCGGTGCGCGGCGATACGGAACTGGCGCTCACGCAGCGCGAGTTCGACCTGCTCGCGCACTTCATGGCGCATCCCGGCGAGGTGTACGGCCGCGAGGAGCTGATGCGCCAGGTGTGGGGCTGGGACTTCGGGGACCTGTCGACGGTGACGGTGCACATCCGGCGGCTGCGGGCCAAGATCGAGCGGGATCCGGCGCAGCCGCTGCTGATCACGACGGTGTGGGGAGTGGGATACCGGTTCGACGCCGAACCGGACCAGCAGGCGCGGCAGACCGGGGCCACGGAGGCCGGCCGGTGACGAAGGATCTCCTCCTCATCGCCCTCTTCGCCTTCCTCGGCGCCGCCGTGGCCGGGCTGCTCGGCGCGCTCGCGCTGCGCAAGCTGCGGCACCGCTCGCTGCAGGTCTCGATCGGCGTGGTGGCCGCGACCTCCGTGCTGGCGATGCTCTTCGGCACCCTCGCCGTCGCGTGGGAGATGCTCATCAACCCGCACGACCTCAACACGGTCGTCATCGTCTGCCTGATGGCCGCCGTCGTCGCGATGGTGATGGCGGTGCTGCTCGGCCGCTGGGTCGCCGCCCGCAGCGAGGACCTCGCCCGGGCCGCGCGCAGCTTCGGCGAACAGGGCAGCTACGCCCCGCCGGACGGCGAGGCGAGCGCCGAACTGGCCGCCGTCAGCCGCGAACTGGCCACCACCAGCGCCAAGCTCGCCGAGTCCCGGGAACGCGAACGCACCCTGGAGTCCTCCCGCCGCGAACTGGTCGCCTGGATCTCCCACGACCTCCGCACCCCGCTGTCGGGCCTGCGCGCCATGGCCGAGGCCCTGGAGGACGGCATGGCCGCCGACCCGGCGCGCTACCACCGCCAGATCCGTACCGAGGTCGAACGCCTCAACGGCATGGTCGGCGACCTCTTCGAACTCTCCCGCATCCACGCCGGCGCCCTGCAGCTGACCCGGTCCCGGCTCTCGCTCTACGACCTGGTCGGCGACGCGCTCGCCGGCGCCGACCCGGTGGCCCGCGAGCACGGCGTCCGCCTCGTCGGCGCCCGCGTCGCCGAGATCCCGGTCGAGGTCGACGCCAAGGAAATGACCCGGGTCCTGGGCAACCTCCTGGTCAACGCCATCCGCCGCACCCCGGCCGACGGCACGGTGGCGGTGGCCGCGGAGACCCGCGCCGACGGCACCGTGGTCCTGTCGGTCACGGACGAGTGCGGCGGCATCCCGGAGGAAGACCTCAGCCGCGTCTTCGACACGGGCTGGCGCGGCACGAGCGCCCGGACACCACCGGCGGGGGCGGGCCTTGGGCTGGCGATCGTACGCGGCATCGTGGAGGCCCATGCGGGCCGGACGACGGTACGGAACGAGGGCCGCGGCTGCCGCTTCGAGGTGATCCTGCCGACGGGCTGAGCCTCAGCTCGCGTGCTTCGCCAACTCCGCCATCCCCGCCGCGAAGTCCACCTCCGCGCGCCAGCCCAGCTCGTCCCGCAGCCGTCGCGAGTCGGCGGTGATGTGCCGTACGTCGCCGAGGCGGTACTCGCCGGTGACCACCGGCCGCGGTCCGCCGCACGCCGTCGCCAGGGCCCCGGCCATGTCGCCGACGGTGCGGACGGTGCCGCTGCCCGTGTTGTACGCGGTGAGCGTGCCCGGCTCCAGCGCATCGGCGCCCACCGCCCGCAGCGCCACGGCATTGGCGGCGGCCACGTCGCGTACGTGCACGAAGTCCCGGCGCTGTCCGCCGTCCTCGAAGACCCGCGGCGCCTCGCCGCGGAGGAGCGCGGAGAGGAAGAGGGCCGCCACGCCCGCGTAGGGGGTGTCGCGGGGGAGGCCGGGGCCGTAGACGTTGTGATAGCGCAGCGAGACGGCGGTGCCGCCGGTGGCGCGGGCCCATACGGCGGCCAGTTGTTCCTGGGTGAGCTTGGTGATCGCGTAGACGTTGCGCGGGTCCGCGGGGGCGTCCTCCCCGACCAGTTCTGGCGCCAGCGGCTCCCCGCATGACGGGCACCGCGGCTCGAAGTTCCCCGCCTCCAGATCGGCGCTGCTCCGCGGCCCCGGCCGTACGTCCCCGTGCGCGCCGCACACGTAACGGCCCTCCCCGTACACCACCATCGACCCGGCCAGCACCAGCCGCCGCACCCCCGCCGCGGCCATCGCGGCGAGCAGTTCGGCTGTGCCAAGGCCGTTCACCGCGGTGTAGTCGGGGGCATCCGCGAAGTCCTTGCCGAGACCGACCTTTGCGGCCTGGTGGCAGACGGCGTCGACGCCCTTGAGTGCGGCGTCGAGCGCGGCGCGGTCGCGGATGTCCTGGCCCTCGGCGGCATCGAAGCCCACCGGCTCATGCCCGCCGGCCTCCAGTGCGTCGACGATCTGCGAGCCGATGAACCCGGAGGATCCGGTAACGAGAATGCGCATGCCACGACCGTAGATCCGCGGCCCGCGGCAGTCCCGGGACCGCGCCTTGCCGTCACACTTCGGTAAGCCCCGCCATCGCGGCCCGCGGTCAACCGAGCGGGACGCCCGTATGGTTCGCCAGGCTCTCGACGAGGCGTGTCCGGAAGTCCGCGTCCAGCGTCGCCGGATGCGGCGTCTGCGTCTTCCGGTGGTACCAGTAGCCCCCGTCGGCCGGGACCACCTCGGGCTCGGTGGCGAGCCACACCTGGGTCCGGTGCCCGGCGACCAAGTCGTCCGGCGCGCCGGCGCCGCCCATCCGCGTGGGCACCCACCCGGGATCGACCGCGTGGCTCGACGTCCCGTCCCACCGCGATGCGCAGGCCATCGCGAGCGCGGTGACCCACAACTTGCTGTCGGAGTAGGAGACACCGCCCGTAGCCAGCCGGCGCAGCTCGGTGGAGCCGGAGCGATGCATGGAGCTGCTCAGATAGATCAGCTTGCCCGGCTTGGCCATCAGGGCCGTCAGCAGGTACGGCGCGACGACGTTGACCGTGGCCACATCGGAGCCGTGCATCACGCCGGCGTTGTGAATGACGGCGTCGAAGCGGCCGAACGCCTCCGCCTGCCGGGCGACATCGTGGATCTCCTCGACCTGGGCCAGATCCCCGGTCACGATGCCCTTCCACCGCCCCGCACCATCCGCGCGATCAAGGCGGCCACGGTTACGGACGTGGACCACCACATCGTGCCCGACCCCTGCCAGCGCGCACGCCGCGTCCCCTCCGAGCCCGACGGCCGCCCCGGTCACCAGCACCAGCGCCATGTCAGTCGCCTCTCGTCGTCAGGTCAGCGCGGGGTGAGAACGCAGAACTCGTTGCCCTCGGGGTCGGCGAGGACCTTCCACGGGACGTCGTCGCCCTGGCCCACGTCGGCGTCCGTCGCGCCGAGCGCCCGCAGCCGGGCCACCTCCGCCGCCTGGTCGTCGCCCGGGTACGGGCTGAGGTCGAGATGAAGGCGGTTCCAGCCGGTCTTCACGTCGGGCGTGCGGATGAACTCGAGATACGGGCCGACCCCCTTGGCGGAGCGCAGCGCCGCGACGTCCTCGGTCGCCTTGTGCACGGTCCAGTCCATCGCCTCGCCCCAGAACCGGGCCATGGCCCGCGGGTCCGCGCAGTCGACCACCACCGCGGCGATCGGCCCGGTGCCCTCGTAGACCGGGTGCGGCGCGAGCACGCAGAACTCATTGCCCGCGGGGTCGGCGAGGACCGTCCACGACACGTCGTCGCCCTGACCCACGTCGGCGTCCGTCGCGCCGAGGTCCTTCAGCCGCGCGACCAGCTCCGCCTGATGGGTGGCGGAGGTGGTGGCCAGGTCGATGTGCAGGCGATTCTTCACGGTCTTGGGTTCCGGCACGCGCATCACGTCGATGAAGAGCGTGCTCGGATCGGGATACGGAACGCCCTCGGGCAGCACGTTGGTCACGACGCCGGGCACCTCGACCTCCGTGCCCCAGCCAAGGGCATCCGCCCAGAACCGGCCGAGCACGGAGTCGTCCCCGGCCTTCATCGCAATCTGCACCAGCCTCGTCGCCATGGCACCGATTCTAGGCCTGAAAAAGTTACGAGAAACTTCCGGACTCTCTGGGATCTCAACCTAGGAACGCGGCCGTCGTTGGTCAAGGTCGTCAGCCGGTCTGGCCGTAAATAGCCCCTCCGGAAGTTTCGGCGAAGAGCAGAAAGTTTTTCTACGGGAGGTGTTGACGAGTCACCGTCAACCGCTCAATCATCCGTCTGGGAATCCGGCCTTGGTTCGAGATGTCGAACACACGTGGAGGCACAGTCATGGGCTCAGCTGCCTTATCCAGACCCGTTGTCCACCGGAAGATCCGCGCTCTGCTGCTCGCGCTGATCCTCGGCGTCCTCAGTGCGGCCACCGCACTGGTCGCGCCGCCCGCCGCGCACGCCGCCGAGAGCACGCTCGGCGCCGCGGCGGCGCAGAGCGGCCGCTATTTCGGCGCCGCCATCGCCTCGGGCAGGCTGGGCGACTCGGCGTACACGACGATCGCGAACCGCGAGTTCAACTCGGTGACGGCCGAGAACGAGATGAAGATCGACGCCACTGAGCCGCAGCGGGGCCAGTTCAACTTCACCGCCGCTGACCGCGTCTACAACTGGGCGGTGCAGAACGGCAAGCAGGTGCGCGGCCACACCCTGGCCTGGCACTCCCAGCAGCCCGGCTGGATGCAGAGCCTCAGCGGCAGCGATCTGCGCCAGGCGATGATCAACCACATCAATGGCGTGATGGGCCACTACAAGGGCAAGATCGCCCAGTGGGACGTCGTGAACGAGGCCTTCGCCGACGGCAGTTCGGGAGCCCGGCGCGACTCCAACCTGCAGCGCACCGGCAACGACTGGATCGAGGTCGCCTTCCGCACCGCGCGCGCCGCCGACCCGGCCGCCAAGCTCTGCTACAACGACTACAACGTGGAGAACTGGACCTGGGCGAAGACCCAGGCCATGTACAACATGGTCAAGGACTTCAAGCAGCGCGGCGTGCCGATCGACTGTGTCGGCTTCCAGGCGCACTTCAACAGCGGCAGCCCGTACGACAGCAACTTCCGCACCACGCTGCAGAACTTCGCCGCGCTCGGCGTCGACGTGGCCATCACCGAACTCGACATCCAGGGCGCCTCGCCCACGACCTACGCCGCCGTGACCAACGACTGCCTGGCCGTCGCGCGCTGCCTCGGCATCACCGTCTGGGGTGTGCGCGACAGCGACTCCTGGCGGCCGGAGCACACGCCGCTGCTGTTCAACTCCGACGGCAGCAAGAAGCCCGCCTACACCGCCGTCCTCAACGCGCTCAACGGCGGCTCCACCACGCCCCCCGGGGATTCCGGGCAGATCAAGGGCGTCGGTTCGGGCCGCTGCCTGGACGTGCCCAACGCCAGTACCGCCGACGGCACCCAGGTCCAGCTCTGGGATTGCCACAGCGGCACCAACCAGCAATGGGCCCTGACCGCCGCCGGTGAGCTCCGGGTCTACGGCAACAAGTGCCTGGACGCCGGCGGCACCGCCGACGGCGCCAGAGTCCAGATCTACGGCTGCTGGGGCGGCGACAACCAGAAGTGGCGCCTCAACTCCGACGGATCCATCACCGGCGTCCAGTCCGGCCGCTGCCTCGATGCCGCCGGCACGTCCAACGGCACCCGGATCCAGCTCTACACCTGCTCGAACGGCAGCAACCAGCGCTGGACCCGCACCTGAGGCAGGCAGGATCAGCGCTGCGGAGCCGGGAAGGCGACCGGGCTCCGGTTGCCGGCCCGGTTCACGGCGCGGACGCCGAAGAAGACGTTGTCCTTGGACAGGTCCACGGTGTGCCGGGTCGCATCGCCCACCTTGATCACGTGGGTCCACTCCGGCGCGGTGGTCTCCCGCCACACCACCTCGTAGCCCGCCAGGTCCGGCTCCGTGCCGCGGTCCCAGACCAGCTCCGTGTCGTTCGTCAGGGAGCTGGTCAGGATCTTGGCATTGCGCGGCGTCCCCGGCGCCTGCGCGAGCGTCCACAGCGCCGCGCCGTTGACCCGCGCCACCCGCGCGATGTAGCCGAAGTCGCAGAACTCCGGCAGATCGCCGTACTGCTTGCCGTCCTCGACCCGCACGTCCTGGTGCTGGTGCGCGTAATCCTCGGCCGGCTCGGTGAAGCGGGCGGCGGGATAGCCGCGTTCGAGGAAGGGGATGTGGTCGCCGCCGCGCAGATAGCGGTCGCGGCGGTAGATCACCCGTACGTCCATGCCGGTCGCGTCATTGACCGCCACATCGCGTACGAAACGGGCCAGCTGCCGCGACGGCGAGTCGTTCTCGCCGCCGACTGAGCGGCGGGTATTGGCCTCCTCCGGCGTCTCCGAGGTGGGCACGCCCTCCGCGAAGAGCCGGACCGTATACGGGTCGCGGGTGCCGTCGTCGGCGGTTGAGCTGCCGACGATGTCGTCGGTGAACATGCCCTGCACGTTCGTGCCCGCGGCCTTGAACCGCTCCGCCATGTGAGCCGCCCCGAGCAGCCCCTGCTCCTCGCCCGCGACCGCCGCGAAGACGATGGTCGCGGCCGGGCGGCGGGTGGCCATCACCCGCGCCAGCTCCATGGCCACCGCGACACCCGAGGCGTCGTCGTCGGCGCCGGGGGAGTCGGCGGTGGCGTTCATGACGTCGGTGACCCGGGAGTCGTAGTGCCCGGAGACCACGTACACGCGATCGGGGTCGGCCGAACCGCGCAGGGTGGCCACGACGTTGGTGATCCGGGTGGGCTCCGGGACGCGTGGGACGGGCTCCTGGATGTACGACTGGAGCTCCACGGTCATGCGGCCGCCGGAGGCCGCCGCATACCGCTTCAGCTCGGCATGGATCCAGTCGCGGGCGGCGCCGATGCCGCGCTTCGGGTCGTCCTGCGTGGACAGGGTGTGCCGGGTGCCGAAGGCGGCGAGGCGGCGGACGATCGCCTCGATCCGGCCGGGGTCGATCTCCTTGAGCAGCGCGCGCAGTTCCCGGCCCGGGCGCTGCGCGGTGGGCGGAAGGCCGGCGGACTCCTGGGCGGAGGCCGTGCCGGCGCCGCCGGCGAAGGTGGCGCCGGCCGCGGCCGTCACGGCGGCCGCGGCCAGTACGGATCTGCGGGGTGGGGTGGCGGGCTGCTGAGCCATGCGTGTCATGGTCATGCAAGAAGCGGACCCTGGCAAGACACGCAGGGCACGCGCGGCCGGCCCGTGTGGGTTCAGCCCGCCGTCCGGAAGAAGGCGCGCAGATCGGCGACGAGTTCGGCCGGCGCCTGCAGCGCGGCGAAGTGGCCGCCCGCGTCGATGTCGGTCCACCGGGTGATGCGGTGGGCGCCGGCGGCCAGGCCGCGGATGGCGCGGTCGCCGCGGAAGTTGACGACGGCGGTGGGCACGCCGGAGACGGTGGCCGGGACGCCCCAGCTTTCGCTGCCGGTCTCCAGGTAGAGGCGGGCAGCGGAGCCGGCGGTGTTGGTCAGCCACAGGATGGTGGTGTTGGTCAGCACCGTGTCGCGGTCGACGGGGGTCTGCGCGGTGGTCGTGGGGTCGTGGTCGACGTACCACTCCAGGTTCCAGGCCAGCTGCCCGGCCGGGGAGTCGGTCAGGGCGTAGGCGAGGGTCTGCGGGCGGGTGCTCATCTGGGTGGCGTAGCCGTTGTGGCCGTACCACCACAGCTCGTTCTCCTCCGCCTGGACCCGCTCGGCCTCGGTGAGGTTCGCCAGCTGGCCGGGATCGCCCGCGAAGGCCGCGTTGGCCAGGGCGTTGAGGTGCACGCCGAGGACGCGCTCGGGTGCGGCGCGGCCGACCTCGGCGGCGATGATCGAGCCGAAGTCGCCGCCCTGGGCGCCGTAGCGGCCGTAGCCGAGCCGGGCCATCAGCTCGGTGCAGGCCCGGGCGATGCGGGCCGGGCCCCAGCCGGGCGCGGTGGTGGGGCCTGAGAAGGCGAAGCCGGGCAGCGACGGGGCCACGACGTGGAAGGCGTCGGCCGGGTCGCCGCCATGGGCCGCCGGGTCGGTGAGCGGGCCGATGACGCCGGCGAAGTCGGCGATGGTGCTGGGCCAGCCGTGCAGGAGCAGCAGCGGGGTGGCGTCCGGCTCGGGCGAGGGCGCGTGCACGAAGTGCAGGTGCTGGCCGTCGACGGTGGTCGTGTACTGCGGCAGGGCGTTCAGGCGGGCCTCCTGGGCGCGCCAGTCGTAGCCGCTCGCCCAGTGGCCGACGAGGTTCTGCAGATACGGCCGGGCGACGCCGTAGTCCCAGCCGGTCCCGGGCAGCTGATCGGGCCAGCGGGTGAGTACCAGCCGCTGGGTCAGGTCGTCGAGCTCGGCCTGCGGGATGTCGATCTCGAAGGGCCTGATGTCCTGATGCGCGGTGTCCATACTGCGACGGTAGGACGAGGTCAGGTCAGGTTCAGCTCGGCGCGCACCAGGTTGTGGTCCGAGTGCGCGCTGGTGTGCACGCGTTGCTTCTGCGGCTCGATGGCGCCGCGGGAGAAGATGTAGTCGAACTTGAGGTGCCAGTCGGTCGTCACCTCGCAGGCGGCGTCGGACGGGGGCCTGCACTGCGGGTCGGCGTCCGTGGCCACTTTCCACATCGGGGCGATCTCGGGGGAGTCGGGGACGGCGTTGAAGTCGCCGATGGCGATCGCGCGCTTGTGCCGGGCGAAGACCGCGGCGAAGCGGCGGGTCTGGTCGGCCCTGACCGGTTCCTGGCTCCGCTCGGCGAGGTGGGTGTTGAAGACCCGGACGGAGCGGCCGTCCACCTTGGTGGTGACCGCCAGGTACCCCCGGTCCTCGGAGCCGCCGTCGGGGTATTCCGTGTTCGTCCGGTCCGTCATCGGCGCGGCCGAGAGGATCGCATTGCCGTACGCCCCGGGGCTCCACGGGGTGCCGCCGCAGCGGCCCATCTTCCGGAGCACCATCCCGTACTCGACGTGGTAGACCAGCCCGTGCCGGTGCTCCAGATACTCCCGGATCCGCTCGACATCGCGCTGGCACGCCTCCTGCAGTCCGATGACCTGCGGCGCGTACTTGGCGATGTCCGCCGCCCGGCCGGCGTTCTGCTCACTGCCGCAGGGATTGCAGATGTTCCAGGTCATGACCCGGTTCGCTACGACGTCCCGGGCGGGCTCGACGGGCTGTGCCGTATTGGTGGGGGAACAGCTCGGCGCACTGGGGCCGAGGAGCATCAGGCAGCCCACGATCACGGCTCCGGTGAGCCACCGCGTGCCCCGTCCGAACACCTGCTCCTCCTCCGCGTGGAGATCGCGTCTAACATGCAGCCTAACCGGCAGAGTTGAGGGCGTGAGAGCTGGATGACGGACAGACCGGACGACACGGGGCACGTAGATCTCCGGGTGGATGTGCCGCACTCCGCGCGGGTGTACGACTACCTCCTCGGCGGCAAGGACAACTACGCCGCCGACCGCGCCGCGGGTGACGCCTCGGCCGCCGCCTGGCCGAGCCTGCCGACCTCGATGAAGCAGACCCGGATCTTCATGCACCGGGTGACGCGCACCCTCGCCGCGCAGTACGGAATGCGCCAGTTCCTCGACATCGGCACCGGCATCCCGACCCCGCCGAACCTGCACGAGGTCGCCCAGGAGGTCGCCCCCGAATCGCGGGTGGTCTACGTCGACAACGACCCCATCGTGCTCGCCCACGCCCGCGCGCTGCTGCAGAGCAGCCCCGAGGGCAGGACCGGCTACATCCAGGCGGACATGCGCGACCCCGAGGCGATCCTGAACGACCCGAAGCTGCACAAGGTCCTCGACCTCAAGCAGCCGGTGGTGCTCTCGGTCATCGCCGTCGTCCACTTCATCCTCGACAAGGACGACCCGCAGGGCCTCGTCGCGCGCCTGCTGCGCGAGCTGGCGCCGGGCAGCTTCCTGGCGCTCACCGTCTTCACCGGGGACACCGACCCGGAGCGGGTCGCCGGGGTGGGCCGGGAGTACAACGAGCGCGGCATCCCGCTGCAGATCCGCGACCGGGCGGAGGCCGAGCGGTTCTTCGCCGGCCTCGAGCTGATCGAGCCGGGCGTCAGCCTGGTGCACCACTGGCGGCCGGACGGGATGAGCGAGCAGGTGCCCGACTCGCACATCGCGATGTACGGCGGCGTGGCCCGTAAAAATGCCTGACGCTACGTCAGATTCGCGACACAACTGATGCAGCGTATGACGTATGTTCATGCCGGGTGCATGCCAATAGGCTGAGCGACCTTCGCGGCCTGGGGGGTCTCGTGAACGGTCTCCGTGCGCTCGTCGTCAGCCTAGTGATCGCGTGTACGGCGGTGGTGTGCCCGGCCGCGCAGCCGGCCACCGCCGCCGTGGCGCCGAGCTGGTCCGCGCTGCCGGTCCCGCCGGCGGCACCGGACGCGTGGGTGAGCGATCTCGCCGCCCGCGGGGCGGGGGAGGCGTGGGCGACCGGGTCCGAGCCGACCGCCGAGGGGCGGCGGCCGCTCCTGTACCGCGGGGACGGCGCGGCGTGGAGCCGGGACACCACCTTCCCCGGCGCCGACGGGCGCGGCTATCTCGGCACGGTGCAGTTCGTCGGCGACGAGGTGTGGATTCTCCGCGGCCTCGAAGGACCCGCGGAGATTCTGCGCCGGTCGGCGGGCGGATCGTGGAGCACCATCCCGGTGCCCCAAGAACTGTGGTGGTACCAGGGGTTCACCGCGGTGCCGGGCGCCGCCTGGGTGACCGGCGAGGACAGCACCGGGATGAAGCTGCTGCATTACGACGGTTCCGGCTGGACCGACCAGGCCGTCCCGGACGGGGTGCTGTCCCTGATGGGGATCACCGCCCGTACCGCCACTGACGCCTGGGCCTGGGCGAACAGCGCCACCGGCGGCGGGGACATCGTCCTGCACTGGAACGGCAAGGCGTGGCGCGACGCGAAGGTGCCGCTGCCGCCGAGCAGCAGCGTGCACCAGATGCTCCTCGAACCGGGCGGCCGGGTCACCATCAGCGGCCGGCACTCCCTGGGCGACGGGGCCGGGTACCGCACGTTTGTGATGACCGGGGACGGGCGCACCTGGCGCACCACCTACCCCGTGCTGCCGGACAACGCCTACACCGAGAACATGGCCCGCGGCCCGGACGGCGCGCTGTGGCTGCCGCTGATCAGCGACCGCGCCTTCCAGTCCAAGTACGCGCGGATCGACGGCCGCCGCGTCTCGTATTCCTACGGCCCCGAGCGCACGAACGCGATCGAGGTGAGCCCGGATGTGCTGGCGCGGGCCGGATCCTCGCTGCTGTCCTTCGGAACCGTCGAGATCTACGGCTCGAAGCCGAATCTGATGAGCGAGCGGCTGGGAGGCTGACCATGGTGCGCCGATTCTGCGTCGCGGCCCTCGCCGCCGCCACGACCCTCGTGACCCTCATGGCCTCGGCCGTGGCGGACACCCAGTCCTGGGAACACGTTCCGGTCCCGTCCTCGGTGCGCCCGCAGGCCGGGCTGAACGAGGCCGTGGCGCTCGGCCCCGACCGGGCGTGGGCGGTGGGCACCGACGCCGTCGGCCGCTCGGCGCCCGGCTTCCCGCTGGTGCTGCGCTGGGACGGCACAGCGTGGCAGCGCCAGGGCCTGCCCGGGACCGGCTGGCAGGGCGAGCTGCTGTCCGTCGCCGCCGCTTCACCGAGCTCCGTCTGGGCCGTCGGCCGCGACACGGCGGGCGCCACCCGGCTGCTCCGCCACGACGGGACCGCCTGGTCGGAGAGCCGGGCGCCGCGCGGCGTCGCGCTGACCAAGGTCGTCGCCGGCGGCGGGGAGACCTGGCTGATCGGCACGCGCGACGGCGCGCAGGCCCTGCTGCGCAGGGACGGGCGCGGCTGGCAGGATGTGCCGGCGCCACCGGGAGCCGTGTACGGGCTGCACATCCTGGCCGCCGACGACGTGTGGGCCGCGGGCGAGTACAACGGCGCCGCCGTGTCCCATTGGAACGGCAAGGAGTGGCAGCAGACGCTCGTGGACGGGTTCCCGCGCTCGGCCGTGGGCAGCGTGCTGGCGGTCTCGCCGACCGAGGTGTGGGCGGGCGGCACGGCCGGATTCGTCGGCGGTCCGGTGGGGCGGCCGATTCCGCCGCTGCTGGCCCGCTGGGACGGGCAGGCGTGGAGCAAGGTGACCATGCCGACCGACTTCGGCGGTGTCACCGCACTGACGCCCACCACGTCAGGAGAACTGGGCTGGGTCGCCGTGGCCCGCTCGCAGAAGTGGGGCCCGCCGGGCAGCTACCCGCCGCTCGTCCCCGGACCTGACTTCCTCGCCTGGAACGGCCAGACCTTCACCGAGCACAGCGAACCGGCGGTGGCAGGCGAGGGCGACTCCCAGACGCTGCGGCTGGCGCCGGTGCCGGGCACGTCGACCGTGTGGTCGGTCGGCCGCGCGGCCGGCCCCGAGGGCACCTTCGCGCCGCGCATTCTTCGCTTCGGCTGAACAGATTGCAATCGAGAACCGTACGAGAGGGGGAGTGTGCCTGGAACCAGCCGATAGAGAAGGGAAATGGGCATGATTCGGGGGAAACGCAACACGGGCGCCGCGTCCCTGCTCGCACTGGCGGCGGTGGTGCCGGCCGCGATCCTGCTGCCGCAGAGCGGGCAGCAGGAGGCCGAGGGAACGGCGGACCGGCCGGCCCGCGCCGACGTGGGTGACGGCGTCCGGGCGGCGGCGGGTAAAGCGCCACAACGCGCTGCATTCGCAAACCGCGTGGCCACGTTCAACGTCTGCAACCCGTGCGACCAGCTGACGAAGGCCGAGGTCATAGCCGCCGAGATCGCGACATACCGCCCGCAGGTCATCGGCCTCCAGGAGATCTGCGTACGGCAGTCCGCCCGGGTGCGCGACATCCTGCGCAGCGGGTACGGCCTGCGCTACCACCTCCAGCACGGCAGCGTGGTCGAGCACCTCGGCCGCTGCGGCGGCACCCCGTGGGACCCGGGGAACTTCGGCAACGCGGTGCTCTCCGCCGCGCCGATTTCCAGCCCGGTGGTGCAGAAGTATCCTCGCGGCGGCAGCGAGCCCCGCGGCTACGTCGCCGTCACCACCAGCGTCGCCGGCCGCCAGGTCCGCGTCTTCACCACCCACCTCGCCGAGGCCGCACAGGCCGCGGTCCGCGCCGAACAGGTCCGCTTCCTGGCCGACCGGGCCCGCCAACACCCGGGCGCCATCGTGCTCGGCGACCTCAACGCCACCCCGGACGCGCCGGAGCTGACGCCGCTGTGGAACGGCTTCCGCGACGCCGACCCGGCCTGCGAGCCGCCCGGGAGCGGCGGATGCCAGGCCACCCATCCCGGGGTCCGGAAGAAGTTCGACTACGTCTTCCTCGACCGCGGGCGCTACACCCCGCGCGGCGTGGGCGTCCACGACACTTACTCCGACCACAGCCTGGTCCACGCCGACCTGAGCTGACGTCGAGAGCCGGATATCCGGACCCCGTTCGAACGGGCTGAGCCCATGGCCGAGGATGAGAGGGACTCATGGGACGGGCGTGGCACCTGCCGCGCCCGTCCCCGCCGCCGCCCATTCGCCGAAGGAGCCCAGCCGATGATCGAGGACATTGTCTCCGCCGTGGTCGGCAGACCCGTAGCCGCCGAGGACAATTTCTACGATCTCGGCGGCACCTCGCTGCAGGCCATCCGGATCTGCACCCGCATCCGGAAGGAGGCGGGGGTGCGGATATCCCCGGAGGCGTTGTTCAACAGCGAGAACATCGGCGAGTTCGCGGCCGCCGTCGCGGAACTGCGGCATGCGTCCTGACGCGGCGGCGGTGCCCCGCCTGATCCACCACGCGGTGACGCGCCAGGCCCGGCTGCACCCGGACAGCTGCGCCGTGATCGACGGCCCGCTGCGGGTGTCGTACGACACCCTTGACCGCGCCGCCGACGCCTACGCCGCCGACCTGGCCGCCGCCGGGGTCAGGGCCGGTGACCTGGTGCCGGTGGCGCTGCCGCGCGGCGCCCGCCTGATCGTCGCGCTGCTCGCCGTGCTCAAGTGCGGCGCCGGCTATGCCACCCTGGACGTCGCCCGGCCCGCCGGACAGCTGCGCCGCAGCGTCGAGCAGCTCGGCGCCCGCGTGGGCATCGGCCGGCCGCTGGCCGAGCACGCCGCCGCCGTATGGTGCCCGCCCGAGGAGCCCTTGGCCGAGACGGCCGCGGGCGCCTCGCAGCCGATCGAAGCCGACGTCGACGAACACGCCGTCGCCGCCGTGTTCTTCACCTCCGGCACCACCGGCGCCCCCAAGGCGGTGGCTTCCCCGCATCGCGCCGCCATGCGGCTGTTCGTCCCCGCCCCGCTGCCTGGTTACGGGCCGGGCCGCACCATGGTCCAGGCGGCCCCGGTCGGCTGGGACGCCTTCACCCTGGAGGTGTGGGGGCCGCTGATCACCGGCGGCACCTGCGCCATCGCCGGCGGAGGCGGCCTGCTGCCGGATGAGCTGCGCGAGCTGATCGATGAGGCGGGGGCGCGCACCCTGTGGCTCACGTCGGCGCTGTTCAACCTGTTCGTGGATGAGGACCTCGACGCATTCACCGGCCTGGAGACCGTCTACACCGGCGGCGAGGTGCTCTCGCCCGGCCACGTGCGCAGCTTCCTCGACCGGCACCCCGGCATCGCGCTCTTCAACGGCTACGGACCGGTGGAGAGCTGCGGCTTCGCCACCACCCACCGCATCCGCCCGGCCGACTGCGACAACCCGGCCGGCATCCCCATCGGCAGCCCGGTGCCGGGCACCGGGGTCCATCTGGCCGACGGCGAGATCTACTTGACCGGCGCCGGGCTGGCCACCGGCTATCTGAACAACCCGGCCGAGAACGCGGCCCGGTTCACTACCCTGGCCACCGCCGCAGGAGCCGAGCGCGCCTACCGTACGGGAGATCGCGCCGAGGTCGACGCCGACGGCGTCTGGCACTTCCGCGGCCGCACCGACCGCCAGGTGAAGATAGCCGGCCACCGGGTGGAGCCGGCCGGCATCGAGGCGGTCGCCCGCACCGCCCCCGGCGTACGGCACTGCGCCGCGGTGCCGGTCCCGGGCCCGGGCGGGGCCCCTGATCGTCTCGCGCTGTTCTACACCGCCGCCGCCACCGCCGCCGAAAGCACGCCGGCCGCGCTGCGCGGGCACCTGCAGCAGCAGCTGCCCCGCCCCTGGGTGCCGGCCGTGCTGCATCCACTGCCCGCACTGCCGACGACGGCCAACGGCAAGGTCGACCACGCGGCACTGCTCGCCCTTCTCCGCGCAACCCCGGCCAGGAGCACGTCGTGAACCACCCCATGTCGTACGAGCAGGAATCGATCTGGCTCAACGACCAGCTGCAGGACGGCGCCTCGCGCTACGTCGAGTCCTGGAACCACTGGCTGTCAGGACCCGTCGACCACCTGGCCGTCGAGGAGGCGCTGACCGGCATCGTGGCCCGGCACGCCACGCTGCGCAGCCGCCTGGCGATGGCCGACGGCGAGCCGGTGCAGCAGGTGCTGCCGCCGATGCCGGTCCGCGTGGACAAGCAGTCCGTGACCGCCGACGAGCTCGACGCCGCCCTCCGCGAGGCCGTCGGCCGGCCGCTGCCGCTCAACGAACCGCCGCTGCTCCAGGCCACCTTGCTGCACACCGGACCCGCCGAGGCCGTCCTGGTCGTACGGCTGCACCACGCCGTGGTCGACGGCTGGTGCTTCCGCCTGCTCGACCTGGAATTCAGCGAGCGCTACCGGGCCGCGGTGGCAGGCCGCCCGCCCCAACTGCCTGAGCTGCCGACGACCTTCACCGGCTACGCCGCCGCCCAGCGCCGCCGCCCTGCGGCCGAGCTGGAGGAGCTGCTCGCCCACTGGCGCGAGGTGCTGGACGGTGCGCCACGCGAGTCCGCCATCCCCGCGCCGCGTCCGCGCCCGGAGGCGCTCAGCCATCGCGGCGGCCAGACCCGCTTTCGCATCAGCGCACAGCTCGCCGAACAGGCCCGGCGGCTGGCCCGCGACCTGCGCACCACCCCGTTCAGCGTGTTCGCCACCGCACTCAGCGGTCTCGTCGCCCGCTGGTCCGGGCAGGACGACGTGGTCATCGGCACCCCCATCTCGCGCCGCGATGAGCCCGAGCTCGAGCCCGTGATCGCCTGCCTCACCGACGTCCTGCCGCTACGGCATCAACTGCCGCCCGCCGCGCCCTTCGCCGAGCACGTCACCGCCACCCAGCAGAGTCTGTGGGAGGCCATCGCCTGCCGCGACATACCCTTCGGCCACCTGGTCAATGAGCTCGATACGGACCGCACGCTGGCCCGCTTCCCGCTGTTCCAGATCGTGTTGACCGTCGACGACGCCGCCGCGCCCGGCCTGGACCTGCCCGGCATCGAGGCCGAGCGGCTGCATCTGCACAACGGCACCGCCAAGTTCGACCTGTTCCTCCACCTCGTCCCCGACGGCGACGGCGGCTATCTCGGGCTGCTGGAGTACGCCACCGACCTGTACGAGGCCGCCGACGCGGACCGTATCGCCACCGGCTTCACCACCCTGCTCGCCGATGCCGTCGCCCACCCGCGGTGGCCGCTCAGCGACCTGGAGACCGTGTCCGAGGCGGACCGGCGGCTGGTACGTGGCTGGGCGCGCGGCCCGGACCACGCCGCTGAACCGCCGCTGGTGCACCAGGCCGTCACCCGCCGGGCGCGCAGCACCCCCGACACCATCGCCGTCACCGATGGCACCCGGGCGATGACGTATCAGGAGCTGGACACCGCCTCCGACGCCCTTGCCGCCCATCTGGCCGCGACCGGGATACGGCCCGGCGACCGGGTCGCGGTGAGCGTGACCCGCTCGCCCGAGATGCCCGTCGCCGTACTCGCCGTGGCCAAGGCCGGCGGCTGCGTGGTGCCGATCGACCCCGGCTACCCGGCCGCCCGCGCCGACTTCATGCTCGCCGACAGCGATGCCTCCATGGTGCTCACGCACAGCGGCCTGGCCGACCGCTTCGCCGCCTCGGACGCGGTCACGGTGGTGGCTCTCGACGAGCTGCCCCCGCCGCCCGCAGGCGACTTCACCCCGCCGGAGACGGCCGGCGACGACCTGCTGTACCTGATCTACACCTCGGGCTCCACCGGCACCCCCAAGGGCGTGCCGATGCCGCACCGTTCCCTGGCCTCGCTGACGGCCTGGCAGCAGCAACGCTCCGGCGCCGCCCGCACGTTGCAGTTCGCGCCGCTCAGCTTCGACGTCGCCTTCCAGGAGCTGTTCGCCACCCTCGCCGCCGGCGGCACCCTCGTGCTGGCAGGGGAGGAGGAGCGCAGGGACCCCGAGCGGCTGCTGGACCTGCTGACCAGCCAGCGTGTGGAGCGGCTGTTCCTGCCGTTCGTCGCCCTGCAGCAGCTCGCCGAGTACGCGACCGCCGCCCGAAAGACCTGCCCCGTGCCGGAGGTGATCACCGCGGGCGAGCAGCTGCACATCACCCCTGCCATCCGCGCCTTCTTCGCCGGTACTGGCGCGGTGCTCGAGAACCAGTACGGCCCGTCGGAGACCCACGTGGTCACCGCCCACCGGCTGACCGGCGACCCGGCCACCTGGCCCGAACGGCCGCCGATCGGCCGCGTCGTCGACGGCGCCCGCGTGTACGTACTCGACCGCCATCTGAACCCGATGCCGCCCGGCCTCCCCGGCGAGATCTGCATCGCCGGCGGGGTCGTCGCCGAGGGCTACCACCGCCGGCCCGAGAAGAGCGCGCACAAGTTCCGCGGCATCACCGGCCCGTACCGAAACCGGCTCTACCGCAGCGGCGACCTGGGCCGCTTCCTGCCCGACGGCACGCTCGAATTCCTCGGCCGGGCCGACAGCCAGGTGAAGATCCGCGGTTTCCGGGTGGAGCCCGCCGAGACCGAGGCGGCACTGCGCCGCCTGCCCGGCATCGCCGACGCCGCCGTGGTCGCCGCCCCGGCACCCACCGGTGGCCTGCGGCTGGCCGGTCATTACGTAGGCGACCGGCTGGATCCGGCCGCGCTCCGCGACGCCCTCGCCGAACGGCTCCCGGAGCACCTGGTGCCGCAGGTGCTGGTGGCGCACGACCGCTTCCCGCTCACGCCCAGCGGCAAGCTGGATCGCAAGGCCCTCGCCGGGCATTCCGCGGGCAACGAGTCCTCGCCGTCCTCCATCGCGTGGACGCCGCAACAGCAGCCGGTGGTCGACGCTTGGCAGCTCGTCCTGGGCGCCGCGCCGGCCGCCCCGGAGGCCGACTTCTTCGCCGCCGGCGGCGATTCCCTGACCGCGGTACGGCTGGTCCTGGCGCTGAAGGACGCCACCGGCATCCGGCTGCCGATGAACGCCGTGTTCTCCGCCCCGACCGTCACCGGCCTGAGCGCCCGACTGGCCGTCACCACCTACGACGACGCTCCCACCCTCGCCACCGACGCCCAACTGCCAGCACACATCCAGCCCGCCGCGCAGGTCGCACCGATGCCCGCCGATCCGGGCCTTCTGCTGCTCACCGGCGCCACCGGCTTCCTCGGCGCCCACCTGCTGCAGCAGTTGCTCACCGGCACCCGGGCGACCGTGGCGTGCCTGGTGCGCGCCGCCACTGAACTGGAGGGCCACGACCGGATCGTCGCCGCCCTGCGCCGCTACGACCTGTGGCAGCCCTCGTGGGCCGGCAGGATCCGTGCCCTACCCGCGGACCTCGCCGCGCCCCGCCTCGGCCTCACCGATGAGCGTTTCCACCGCCTCGCGCAGGACGTCGACGCCGTCTACCACTGCGGCGCGGCGGTCAACCTCGCCCACGCGTACCCCCAGCTGAGGGCCGCCAACGTCACCGGCACCGCCGAGATCCTGCACCTCGCGGCCGCCCACCGCACCGTTCCGATGCACCACGTCTCCACGGTCGGCGTGCTGACGCCCACCCCGGGGATCACCCGAATCGGCCCCGACACCCCGCTGCCGCCCCCGGACGGACTCCAGCACGGCTACGCCCAGTCCAAGTGGGCCGCCGAAGCCTTGATCAACCAGGCCCGCGAACGCGGCCTGCCGGTCACCGTCTACCGGCCCACCCGCATCAGCGCCAACAGCACCACCGGCATCTGCCAGGAAGGCGACTTCTTCTGGCTGCTGCTGAAGAGCTGCGTCGAAGCCGGCATCGCCCCCACCGATGCCGGCCTCGCCTTCGACCTGGTCCCCGTCGACTACACGGCCGCCGCCATCGTCCGGCTGTCCACGCAGCAGGCCGCGGCCAACCGCACCTTCCACCTGGCCGGCGAGCGGCATCTGCACCTGCGGACCGCCGTCGACTGGCTACGGGCTCGCGGCCACCGCATCGAAGCCGGCCCCGCGGAGGCCTGGGCCGCCCGCATCGAGGAGCGGCAGCTGCCCACCGGTCTTGCGCTGCTCGCCACCTTCCGCACCGGAACCGACGCCGAAGGCACCCACCTCTACGACGCCGCCACCACCCGCGCCCTGCTGCCCGACCTGGACTGCCCGCCCTTCGACGCCGCCCAATTCCACGCCTGCGCGGATCACTTCACCGCCACCGGTTTCCTCCCCGCGGCGGACCCCGCCCGGTGAATCCGGGGATTCACCAGGTGCGATACGGCAGGAACTTGCCGTTCAAGGTGACCTTGACGCGGTCGCCGCGCGGGTCGTCCACGCGGTCGATGTCCATGGAGAAGTCGATGGCGGACATGATGCCCGACCCGAACTTCTCCTCGATGACAGCCTTGAGGGTCGTCCCGTAGACCTGGACGATCTCGTGGAAGCGGTAGATCAGCGGATCGGTGGGCACGGCGGCCGGCAGGCTGCCGCGGGCGGCGTCGCGGCTGAGGGCGGCGACCGTCGCCTCGTCCAGGGCCAGCGCCTTGCCGGCCGCGGCGGCCTGCTCGCTGCTCATGGTGTTCTGCCCGAGGAGTGCGGACGCGACCCACACCTCGTGCGCGCCCACCACCTGCGCGAGTTCCTCGAAGCTGAGCCCGGCCCGCTCCTTGGCGGCCAGGATGCGGCGGGTCGCCTCGGCTCGATCTATGTAGTCCATGCCGGTACGTGTATCGCCCGGATGTTGCACCGGGACACGGCCGGTGTTGCGCGCGGATGACCACGCGGCTCCTCCCAGCCGGCCGACGGCGGCGGTGAGGCTTTCGAGTCGGCGCGCTAACAAGGTCGTCACTGCCCGGACACCTTCTGCCCGCACCCTCGTGCCTTGGCCCGGCACCGTCGTGCTGCCACCCGTACCCCCGCGCAGCCCCTGCTCGAGGAGCTCTTCGTGTCCTATCTCAGCCCGCCCGAGTTCGTCCGCAAGATGATCGACGCGGGCGAGTCCAAAGCCGCCATGTCGACGCGCGACACGGTCATCCGCGCCTACATGGCCGGCGCGATTCTCGCCCTGGCGGCCGCGTTCGCCGTCACCATCACCGTGCAGACCGGCAACGCGCTCGTCGGCGCGCTGCTGTTCCCCGTCGGCTTCTGCCTGCTCTACCTGCTCGGATTCGACCTGCTCACCGGGGTGTTCACCCTGGTGCCGCTGGCCTGGCTCGACCGCAGGCCCGGCGTCACCGTGCGGAGCGTGCTGCGCAATTGGGGCTGGGTCTTCGTCGGCAACTTCGCCGGCGCGCTGACGGTCGCCGCGATGATCTCCGCCATCGTCACCTTCGGCTTCTCCGTCGACCCCGACGAGGTCGGCCGCCGGCTGGGCGAGATCGGGGAGAGCCGGACGGTGGGCTACGCCGAGCACGGCGCGGCGGGCATGTTCACCCTTTTCCTGCGCGGCGTGCTGTGCAATTGGATGGTGTCGACCGGCGTCGTCGCCGCGATGATGTCCTCGTCCGTGTCCGGCAAGGTCATCGCGATGTGGATGCCCATCATCGTCTTCTTCTACATGGGCTTCGAGCACTCGGTCGTCAACATGTTCCTCTTCCCCTCCGGCCTGATGCTCGGCGGCGGCTTCTCCATCGGCGACTATCTGCTGTGGAACGAGATCCCCACCGTCGTCGGCAACCTCGTCGGCGGCCTCGCCTTCGTCGGGCTCACCCTGTACGCCACCCACGCCCGCACCGCGCCGGAACGCGGCGTCGAGGCGGACGAACCGACCGCGAAGCGGGCCGTACGGCTCGGTGGCCCGTAAGCCCTGACCTGTGCCGGAAGGGGTGCCGGGATGCCGGTGTGCAGGGCACCGCTTACCATGGCCACCGGTGGAAGGTCGCCTTCGACGTTGCGCCGTGGACTACCCGGCCCAGGAAGGCTTCCAGTACATGACCAGCACCGGCAGCGGGGGCCGTACTCCCCGCAAACGCCCCACGCGCTCCCGCGGATCGGCGCCGCGCAAGCGTGCCGCGAAGCCCTCGGGGCAGGGCGGGGGAGCGGCGCCGGCGAGCGGCGACTTCGCCGTTCCCGAGTCAACGCCCCCCGCGCTGCCGCCCGTCGAGAATTTCGCGGACCTCGGCCTGCCCGCCGCGCTGCTGAAGGCGCTCGCGGCGCAGAGCGTAACGGAGCCCTTCCCGATCCAGGCCGCGACACTGCCGAACGCGCTGGCCGGCCGCGATGTCCTGGGCCGCGGCCGGACCGGCTCCGGCAAGACGCTCGCCTTCGGGCTTGCGGTCCTCGCGCTCACCGCGGGGAAGCGGGCGGAGCCGCGGGCTCCGCTCGCGCTCGTGCTGGTCCCGACGCGCGAGCTGGCGCAGCAGGTGACCGACGCCCTCACGCCGTACGCGACCGCCGTGAACCTGAAGCTGACCACGGTCGTCGGCGGCCTGTCGATCACCAAGCAGGCATCCGCGCTGCGCCGCGGCGCCGAGGTGCTGGTGGCCACGCCGGGGCGGCTCGCCGACCTCATCGAGCGGGGCGACTGCCGACTGGGCGACGTCGGCATCACGGTGCTGGACGAGGCCGACCAGATGGCCGACATGGGCTTTCTGCCGCAGGTGACGAAGCTGCTCAAGCAGGTGCGTCCCGGCGGTCAGCGGCTGCTGTTCTCCGCCACCCTGGACCGCAATATCGACCGGCTGGTCAAGCAGTTCCTGACCGATCCGGTGACGCACTCGGTGGACCCGTCGGCCGCCAGTGTGACGACGATGGACCACCACGTGCTCTACGTGGCCGACCCCACCGACAAGCGCGCGGTGGCCACCCGGATCGCGGCCCGCGAGGGGCGGGTCATCCTCTTCCTGCACACGAAGCGCTCCGTGGACCGCTTCACCAAGCGGCTGCTGGCCAGCGGCGTACGGGCCGCGCCGCTGCACGGCGGCCGCTCCCAGCCGCAGCGCAACCGGACGCTCGACCAGTTCAAGAGCGGCCAGGTGACGGTGCTGGTCGCGACCAATGTCGCGGCCCGGGGCATTCACGTCGACGCCCTCGACCTGGTGGTGAACGTCGACCCGCCGAAGGACCACAAGGACTACCTCCACCGCGGCGGCCGCACCGCCCGGGCCGGCGAGTCCGGCAGCGTGGTCACGCTGGTGCTGCCGGAGGAGAAGCGCGACATGGCGCGGCTGATGTCGGACGCGGGCATTACGCCGCAGACGGCCCGGGTCACGTCGAGCGACCCGGAACTGGCCCGTATCACCGGAGCCCGGGAACCCTCCGGCGTGGCGGTCACGATGGAGCCGGCCCAGCCGCAGCCACAGCGAAAGCCGAAGGCGCGGGCGAAGCCCCAGTCGAAGCCTCAGTCGAAGCCTCAATCGAAGCCCAAGGCCAAACCGGCGGCAGCGGACAAATCAAAGCCGACCGGGAGCCCGCGCAAGAAGTCCCCCGCGTCCGCCCAGCCCCAGCGCCGCCGCACCAAAACAACCCAGTCCGACACCGCCGCCGGCGGCAACCGCACCCGCCAGCCCCGCAAGACCGACGGCGCCCGGCGGCCACGCCGGGCGGCCTGATCCTGACACTGCGGCCGGTCAGCGGCGCCGCCACCAGCGGCGAGGGCGGCTGAAGAACCACCCGGCGGGCGGCTCGTCCGCCCGCCACGGCTGCGGCTCGGGCGCCCGCCCCTGCCGCCGCCAGCGGGCGGCCAGCATGCGGCTCCGGGCGGACGGCTCGGTGACCGTCGCCGCCTGAATGAATTCGTCGTCGAGTACGGGATTGTCATCGCTCATGTGACGTGACACCTCCTGACCGTCTTAACGCATGAATTCCCCTTTTGCGTTCCCGTGCCGGAAAGTGAATCGGGCCGCATGTGTTGAATTCCCGTAAAGAGAAATGCTCAGCGCCCGGTATTGTCCTGCCGGCATTGCAGATAGAGGTGGGGCTCGGGGGTGGCGTCG
>NZ_JAAKZV010000611.1 GCF_011044975.1 Streptomyces coryli
GGCGCGGGGCCTGGGCTCGATGCGGGCTGAGAGCGGGGCCTGGCTCGGTACGGGCCTGGGCGCGGGGCCTGGGCTCGATGCGGGCTGAGAGCGGGGCCTGGCTCGGTACGGACGGAGGCGCGGGGCCTGAGTTCCACACGGACGGGGGCGCGGGGCCTGTGGGCTCGTACAGACGGAGGCGCGGGGTTCCGTACGGACGGGCCGCAGGGTCTGGGCTCGGTACGGGCCGGGGAGCGTGAGGCCTGGGCTCGTGCGGGTGGGGTGCGAGCTCGGCCCCAGCGATGTGGCGGGGCCTCGGTGGGACGCCGGCGGCCCGGTCGTGTGGCGGCGGGAAGCTGCGGGCGGCCGGGGCCGACGAGTTCGTGCTCGGCTTCCTGGACACGGACGGGCGGGCGGACATGGCCGCGGTGGGCCGGAGCGACCGGGCCCCGCGCACGTATTGATCTCTCCCTCCGGAAGGAGGGCCGAGTGGAGCGACGCAGCCGAAAAAGTCTTAGCGAAGCGGGCTTTTTCGGTTGTGTCGCGGAACTCGGCCCGGCCCACCCAC
>NZ_JAAKZV010000612.1 GCF_011044975.1 Streptomyces coryli
GGGGTGGGGCGTGCATCTGCGCGTGTTCGGACATGGGTGGGACGGTACGAGGGCGTCTGGTGGCGAGTCTTGTACGTTCTTGCACGGAGCCCGCGCGATCAAGCCCAAGCCAATCTCAAGCCCGGCCGGCGCTTGAGGCCGAGCGCCGCAGGCGCGATATCCGCGCGCAGCGCGGAACAGTCACCGCAGCCGCTCGCGCTGATAAGCGCCCGGCGGCACCCCCACGATCCGCGAGAAGTGCCGGTTCAGATGCGGCTGGTCCGTAAAGCCGACCGCCACCGCCGCCTCCGCGGGAGCCGTCCCCCCATCAAGCAGCCTCCGCGCCGCCCGCACCCGCGCATCAGTGAGCCACCGATGCGGCGGCATCCCGTACACGTCCTTGAAGGCCCGCAGCAGCGCGAACGACGACGTCCCCAACTCCGCCGCCAGCCCGGCGAGCGTAGGCGGATCCGCCATCCGCCCCTCGAGCACCTCTCGCGCCCGTACCGCGCGCTCGGCCCCCGCCGACCGCACCGCGCGCCCCGGGACCC
>NZ_JAAKZV010000066.1 GCF_011044975.1 Streptomyces coryli
ATATTGGCCCCGGCCATCAGACTCACAATCGCCGTATTCGCCGGCACCAGCCGCTCCCGCCCCACCAGTTCCGGCAGCACGCTCTGTGAGCCGACGTCGAAGAACACCGTGGCGCAGCCGTTCAGCAGCACCACCGCGTACAGCTGCGGCAGTGACAGCACGTCCAGCCACCACGCGACGGGCACCGACGCCAGCAGCAGTGCCCGGGCCGCATCCGCCGCCACCAGCACCCACCGCCCCGGCAACCGGTCCACCCACGCGCCCGCCGGCAGGCCGATCAGCAGGAACGCGGCCGTCGACAGTGCGGCCAGCGCGCCCACCTGTCCCGGCCCCGCGTCCAGCGCGAGGACCGCGAGCAGCGGCACCGCGACGTAGCCGACATTGCTGCCGACGTGGCTGAGCGCGCTGGCGGCGAAGAGGGTACGGAAGGCGGGCAGCCGCCAGGGAGAGGGCTCGGTCATGCGCGCCACGGTGCGCGAAGTCCCCTCCTCCGCCTATTGATTTAGGCTGCGCTGAATGATCGAGATGGAGTTCGACGCGGAGGACGTGGCCCGTACCCGCTTCGCGCTCTCCCCGCTGTGGGAGGTGGTGGCGAGCGTCCGGGTGCTCAAGGGCGCGGACGAGCACGGCATGCACCGCGCCTGGGCCGAGCAGGTACGACCCCGCCTGGCGGCCGCCGACGCCGACCTGACCCCGCTCTTCGATCTGGTGCCCGTGCCCCCGAATCCGCGCTGGACCGGGACCCTGCCGGGCTTCCTCTGCCCGTCGCCCTCCACCCCGCTGCCGTCGCTCGCCGTCGAGCTGGCGACGATCCGGACCACCCCGCCCGAGCAGTTGCGCACCAGCGCCGACGTGCCGCCGCAGCGGCTGGCCGCGCTGCACGCGGACTCGGCGGGAGAGCTGAGCCGGCTGGCGGACGTCATCGAGACGTACTGGGAGCTGGCCCTGGCCCCGTACTGGCCGCGCATCCTCACCCTGCTGGAGAGCGACATCCGTTACCGCGCCGACCGCCTGGTCGAGGGCGGCGCCCGGCACCTGCTGGCGGACCTGGACCCGCAGGTCACCTGGGCCGACGGCGACGGCGGGAGCGCCACGCTGCACCTGGAGCACCGCGCCGTTAGCGTGGCCCGGCGGCTCGGCGGGCGCGGGCTGCTGCTGGTGCCGTCGGCGTTCGTCTGGCCGCGGGTCTTCACCGTCGTCACCGAGCCGTGGCAGCCGACGCTGCGCTACCCGCCGCGCGGCGTCGGCACGCTCTGGGCCGACCGCCCGCCGGCCACGCCCTCCGCCGCCCTCGCGGGCGTGATCGGCCGCTCGCGCGCGGCCATCCTGACCGAGCTGACGGCGCCGGCGTCGACCACCGAACTGGCCCGGCGCACCGGCCTCACCGCCGGCGGCGTCTCCCAGCACCTGACCGCGCTGCGCACGGCCGGCCTGGTCGGCGGCCACCGCGCCGGGCGGCAGGTGCTCTACGCGCGCACGCAGGCCGGCGAGACGCTGGTGCAGGCGGCAGGGGCGTAATCCTCAGGACCCTCAGGCGTCAGTCCCGCGGCTGCATGAACCGGATCATGTTCCCCGCCGGGTCGCGGAAAGCGCAGTCCCGCATCCCGTACGGCATGTCCATCGGCTCCTGCAGCACCTCGCCGCCCGCGGCGCGGACCTTCTCGAAGGTCGCGTCGCAGTCGTCGGTGTGGAAGTTCACGCCCCGCAGCAGGCCCTTGGCCAGGAGCTCCTCGGTGGCTCTGCGGTCGGCGGCGGAGGCGTTCGGGTCGGCGGCCGGCGTCTCGAGGACGATCTCCGGACCTTCGCCGTCGGGCGACGCGACGGTCACCCAGCGCAGGCCCTCGTATTTGACGTCGTTACGGACCTCCAGGCCCAGGGCGTCGCGGTAGAAGGCGAGCGCCTTTTCGTGGTCGTCCACGGCGATGAAGCACTGCTGGAGTCTGAGGCTCATGAAGGCGACGTTACCGTGACCGGATGGAAGAGCAGACCCAGCAGGAAGCCGCGAGTCCCGAGGTGCAGAAGCGCGTCCAGGACAGCTTCGACCGACAGGGGCTGATGGGCCACCTCGGCGCCCGGATCACCCACATCGGCCCCGGCCGCGTACACATCGAGCTGCCGGCCCGCCCCGAAGTCACCCAGCAGCACGGCTACTTCCACGCGGGCGCCACCAGCGCCATCGCGGACAGCGCGGGAGGCTACGCCGGGTACACGCTCTTCCCCGAGGACTCGGACGTGCTCACGGTCGAGTACAAGATCAATCTCCTCGCCCCCGCCGTCGGCGACTACCTGGAAGCGATCGGGACGGTCCTGAAGTCCGGACGCACCCTGACCGTCTGCCGCCTGGAGGTGTACGGCGTCGAGGGCGATCAGCGCACCCTCGTCGCCAACGGGCAGCAGACCCTGATCCGGGTGAACCGCCCGGCGGCGTGAGAGATCACGGATTCGCGTAGCGACGCGCCACTTCCTCGAAGGCCTGCTTCCGCTCCCAGCCGCCACCCTCGGCCGGGATCTTCACCACCCCGAAGCCCGCCATGTCCAGATCGCGGCGCGGGTCCAGCGGATCGTGGGTGAACTCCGGCGACCAGAAGGTGTACACGAAGCAGCCGTCCACGCCCGCCGCCTCGTACAGACCGATCAGCTCGCCGAGATACCCGGCCTGCGTCCCCTCGTCGCGTACGTGCCCCTCGCGCACCCGCGGCGGCTCCCGGAACCAGTTCACGATCAGGAAGGAGCCCGGCCCGCGCAGCTCCGCCCCGGCATGGGCCCCGCAGCCGAACTCCGTGATCACGAGCGGCTTGTCCGGATGCCGCCCGCGCAGCTCCCGCAGCCGCGCCTCGTAGGCCGCGTGGTCCGAGCCGATGCGATAGAGGTTCACCCCGACGACGTCGAAGCCCGACCAGTCGACCTCCTCCCAGAAGCCCGCCGCATACGTCACCGGGCCGCCGAAGGCACCCCGGGCCGTGGCCAGCGCGGCCGCCAGTAGCGGCTTCAGCTTCCGCCTGATGCGGCGGTCGAAGTAGCGCCGCCACCGCACCAGCACCTGCACCCGTACGAACAGCCGCGGCCCCGGCAGCATCCCCCGCTGCGTGAGCGAGAACTCGCTGCCGACCAGCAGCGTCACCCGCCCCGGATGGGCCGCCCGCAGCTCCTCGGCCATGGCGGCGGTGGTGGCGAGATGCGCCAGCAGCTCCGAGCGCGGCCGGTCGGGCAGATACGGGCGGACGTACACATCCAGACCCAGCTCCAGCGCCTGCCGAGTGGCCGACCGCAGCGCGGAGACATCGCCGCTGAGCAGCATCACCGTCGTGCAGTGCAGCTCCTCGCGGATGGCGCGCAGGTCGCGCGCGACGGCCTCGGCCGGGATGTCGTCCTCGACCGCGTAGGAGATGCCTTTGGTGGTCAGAGCCATGACGCTCATTCTCGGGGCGCGGCCGCCCGGGCGGCATCGGCCGTACGGCCAGGGCGGAGCGCCGGATGGCCGGAGAACGCCGTTGCAAAGCCATGCAGGGTTACGTATAGTCATGCCATCGACGTTGGAGGAGACGATGGCGGTACGGGCAGCAGTGGCGGGGGCGAGCGGATACGCGGGCGGTGAGGTCCTGCGCCTTCTGCTCGGGCATCCCGAGATCGAGATCGGCGCTCTCACCGCCCATTCCAACGCAGGTCAGCAGCTCGGCGCCAGCCAGCCGCACCTCGCCCCGCTCGCCGACCGGGTGCTGCAGGACACCACCGCGGAAGCGCTCGCCGGGCACGACGTCGTCTTCCTCGCGCTGCCGCACGGGCAGTCCGCCGCCGTCGCGGAGGCGCTCGGCGATGACGTCCTCGTCGTCGACTGCGGCGCCGACTTCCGGCTGCGGAGCGCCGACGACTGGACCGCCTTCTACGGCTCCGAGCACGCCGGCACCTGGCCGTACGGGCTCCCCGAGCTCCCCGGCCACCGCGAGGCGCTCCGCGGCAGCAAGCGCATAGCCGTCCCTGGCTGCTATCCGACCGCGGTCTCGCTGGCCCTCTTCCCCGCGTACGCCGCCGGGCTCGCCGAGGCCGAGGCCGTGATCACCGCCGCCACCGGCACCTCGGGCGCGGGCAAGGCGCTCAAGCCGCACCTGCTCGGCAGCGAGGTGATGGGCTCGATGAGCCCGTACGGCGTCGGCGGCGGGCACCGGCACACGCCGGAGATGCGGCAGAACCTCTCCGCCGTGGCCGGCGAGGACGTCACCGTCTCCTTCACGCCGACCCTCGCCCCGATGTCGCGCGGCATCCTCGCCACCTGCTCGGCGAAGGCGAAGCCGGGGGTCAGCGCGGCTTCCCTCCGCGAGGCGTACGAGAAGGCCTTCGCGGGGGAGCCGTTCGTCCGGCTGCTGCCCGAGGGGCAGTGGCCCACCACGGCCGCCGTCCACGGGGCCAACGCCGCGCAGGTGCAGGTTGCGTACGACGAGCACGCCGGCCGCATCATCGCCATCAGCGCGATCGACAACCTCACCAAGGGCACCGCGGGCGGTGCCGTACAGAGCATGAACATCGCGCTCGGGCTCCCGGAGGAGCTGGGGCTTTCCACGACAGGGGTGGCGCCGTGAGTACTACGGCAGCGAAGGGATTCACGGCGGCGGGCATCGCCGCCGGGATCAAGGAGAACGGGAACCCGGACCTGGCGCTCGTCGTCAACCGCGGCCCGCGCCGCGCCGCCGCCGGTGTCTTCACCTCCAACCGCGTCAAGGCCGCCCCGGTGCTGTGGTCCGAGCAGGTGCTGAAGAGCGGGCAGCTGGCCGCCGTCGTCCTCAACTCCGGTGGCGCCAACGCCTGCACCGGACCGAAGGGCTTCCAGGACACGCACGCCACGGCGGAGAAGGTCGCGGAGGTGCTGGGGGAGTCCGCGGGGGAGGTCGCGGTCGCGTCCACCGGGCTGATCGGCACGCTGCTGCCGATGGACAAGCTGCTGCCGGGCGTCGAGACCGCGGCGGGCGCGCTGTCCGAGCACGGCGGCGAGAAGGCCGCCATCGCCATCAAGACCACGGACACCGTGCACAAGACGGCGGTCGTGACGTCGCCGAACGGCTGGACCGTCGGCGGCATGGCCAAGGGCGCCGGGATGCTCGCGCCCGGGCTGGCCACGATGCTCGTCGTCCTCACCACGGACGCCGACGTGGACGCCGCCGACCTCGACAAGTCGCTGCGCGCCGCCACCCGCGCCACCTTCGACCGCGTCGACTCCGACGGCTGCATGTCGACCAACGACACCGTGCTGCTGCTCGCCTCCGGAGCCTCCGAAGTCGCCCCCGACCAGGCCGAGTTCGCTCAGGCCGTACGGGCCGTCTGCGACGACCTCGGGCAGCAGCTGATCCGGGACGCGGAGGGCGCCAGCAAGGACATCCGTATCGACGTCATCAACGCCGCCACCGAGGACGACGCCGTCGAAGTCGGCCGCTCCATCGCCCGCAACAACCTCCTCAAGTGCGCCCTGCACGGCGAGGACCCCAACTGGGGCCGGGTGCTCTCCGCCATCGGCACGACGAGCGCCGCCTTCGACCCGAATCAGCTCAACGTCGCCATCAACGGCGTGTGGGTGTGCAAGAAGGGCTCGGTCGGCGAGGACCGCGACAAGGTCGACATGCGCTTCCGGGAGGTCCGTATCACCGCCGACCTGGCCGCCGGCGGCGAGACCGCGACCGTCTGGACCAACGACCTGACCGCCGACTACGTCCACGAGAACAGCGCCTATTCCTCATGAGCACTCGCAAGCACACCGCCCTGCCCAAGGCCCGCACCCTCATCGAGGCGCTGCCGTGGCTGACGAAGCATCACGGCAAAACGGTCGTCATCAAGTTCGGCGGCAATGCCATGGTCGACGACGAGTTGAAGGCCGCCTTCGCCCAGGACGTCGTCTTCCTCCACCACGCCGGACTCAAGCCCGTCATCGTGCACGGCGGCGGCCCGCAGATCAGCGCGCAGCTGGACCGGCACGGCCTGGTCAGCGAGTTCAAGGCCGGGCTGCGGGTCACCACGCCCGAGGCCATGGATGTCGTACGGATGGTGCTGGCCGGCCAGGTGCAGCGGGAGCTCGTCGGGCTGCTCAATCAGCACGGGCCGCTCGCCGTCGGCCTCACCGGCGAGGACGCGCACACCATCACCGCCACCAAGCACCAGCCGCTGATCGACGGCGAGCTCGTCGACATCGGTCTGGTGGGTGAGGTGACCGAGATCGACACCGGCGCCATCGAGGCGCTTCTCGCCGACGGCCGGATCCCGGTCGTCTCCTCCATCGCACGTTCCCAGGACGACGGACATGTCTACAACGTCAATGCTGATACGGCGGCTGCGGCACTCGCTGCGGCGCTGGACGCCGAAACCCTGATGGTCCTCACGGATGTCGAGGGCCTCTACGAGGACTGGCCGAACAGCGACGAGGTCATCAGCAGGCTCACGGCGAGCGAGCTGGAGAAGCTGCTGCCGGATCTGGCGAGCGGCATGGTCCCGAAGATGCAGGGCTGTCTGCACGCCGTACGCAATGGCGTGCACACCGCGCGCGTGATCGACGGGCGGGTCCAGCACAGCATCCTGCTGGAGATTTTCACGGACGAGGGGATCGGCACGATGGTCGTGCCGGACGCAGAGGAGGGGAAGGCAGCATGACGAACGACGAGCTGACCCAGCGGTGGCAGTCCAGCCTGATGGACAACTACGGCACCCCGCGTACCCCCCTCGTCCGCGGTGCCGGGGCCAAGCTGTGGGATGCCGACGGCAAGGAGTACATCGACTTCCTCGGCGGGATCGCGGTGAACTCCCTGGGCACCGGGCATCCGGCGGTGGTGCAGGCCGTCACCGAGCAGGTCCAGAGCCTCGGGCACGTATCGAATCTCTTCATCGCGCCGCCGCCGGTCGCGCTTGCCGAGAAGCTGCTCGGACTCTTCGGCCGCCCCGGCCGGGCCTTCTTCTCCAACTCCGGTGCGGAGGCGAACGAGGCGGCCTTCAAGATCGGCCGGCTGACCGGCCGTACGCACATGGTGGCCACCGAAGGCGGCTTCCACGGGCGGACGATGGGCGCTCTCGCGCTCACCGGCCAGCCCAAGAAGCAGGAGGGCTTCGCCCCGCTGCCCGGCGACGTGACCTTCGTGCCGTACGGGGACGCGGACGCACTGCGCGCCGCGGTCACCGAGGAGACCGCGCTCGTCATCATCGAGCCGATCCAGGGCGAGAACGGCGTCGTCGTGCCGCCGTCCGGCTATCTGGAGGCCGCCCGGCAGATCACTTACGCCACCGGCACCCTCCTCGTCCTGGACGAGGTACAGACCGGCATCGGCCGGACCGGCCACTGGTGCGAGGCACTCGCCCAGGGTGTCGAGCCCGACGTCATCACCTTCGCCAAGGGCCTCGGCGGCGGGCTGCCGATCGGCGCCACCCTCGCCTTCGGCGACGCCGCCGGGCTGCTCCACCCCGGGCAGCACGGCACCACCTTCGGCGGCAACCCGGTCTCCTGCGCCGCCGCGCTCGCCGTCCTGGCCACCATCGAGTCCGACGGCCTTCTCGACCACGTCAAGCGGGTGGGGGAGCGGCTGCGCGAGGGGATCTGGCGGCTCGGACATCCGCTGGTGGAGCAGGTACGCGGCAGCGGGCTGCTGCTGGGTATCGTTCTCACCGAGTCCGTCGCGCCCGTCGTTCAGCAGGCGGCGCAGGACGCGGGATTCCTGGTGAACGCGGCGGTGCCCAACGTCGTCAGGCTCGCACCGCCCCTGATCGTCAGCGAGGCGGAGGCCGACGCCCTGATCCAGGCGCTGCCCGCGATCCTCGACGCGGCGGACCCGGCCCAGCTTGCGACGGCGTCAGCCGCCCGATCCACCGGAGAGTGACGAGATGCCCGAAGAGGAGCAGAGCGGTCCGCAGGTGCCGCAGACGCGTACGGCGCGCCATCGCCGGATCGTGGACATCCTCAACCGGCAGCCGGTGCGTTCGCAGAGCCAGCTCGCCAAGCTGCTCGCCGACGACGGCCTGACCGTCACCCAGGCGACGCTGTCGCGGGACCTGGACGAGCTGGGTGCGGTGAAGATCCGTAACACCGGTGGCGAGCTGATCTACGCGGTGCCCTCGGAGGGCGGCTTCCGCACCCCGCACGCCCCGCTGGGCGAGTCGGCGAAGGAGGAGCGGCTGCAGCGGCTCGCCGGGGAGCTGCTGATCTCGGCGGAGTCCTCGGCGAACATCGTGGTGCTGCGCACCCCGCCGGGCGCCGCGCAGTTCCTCGCCTCCGCCATCGACCAGGCCGAGCTGCACGCCATCCTCGGCTCCATCGCCGGCGACGACACCCTGATGCTCATCAGCCGCGATCCGGCCGGTGGCCAGGAACTCGCCGACCACCTGCTGAAGCTGGCCCAGCGCAATCACTGAGCCGGGTGACCGCCGGGTGCGTCGCGCACCCGGACGGCGGCCCCGGCTAGTGGACTGGCGGCCATGGCCACCACCCCCCGCGAATTCGACCTGAGCTTCGCCGCCGCCCAGCCGCGCACGGCCACCACCCGCGATGTCGGGCTGCTCCTGCTGCGCCTCGCACTCGGCGTGATCATGGTCGCGCACGGCACCCAGAAGCTCTTCGGCTATTTCGGCGGCCCCGGTCTCGACGGGGCCGCCAAGGGCTTCAGGGCCATGGGCTATCCGGCGAGCAAGTCGATGGCGACCGTCGCGGGCCTCACCGAGACCCTCGGCGGCGTCGGGCTGATCTTCGGCTTCATCACGCCGCTCGCGGCGGCGGCCGTCATGGGCACGATGATCAACGCGATCGGCGTCCGCTGGGGCGCCTTCTTCGCGCCGGCGGGCATGGAGTACGAGCTGCTGCTCGCCGCCGCGGCCGCCGCGCTCTGCCTCACCGGCCCCGGCCGGCTCTCCGTCGACAACTGGCTGCCGCGGCTGCGCGACGAGTCGCGCGCCGGTCACCGGTGGGTGGCGCTGGCGCTGGGGGCCCTGCTGGCGGCTGTCGCGCTGATCGTCAGGAACTGACGGCCTCGTCCGGCGCCTCCGGCTGCGGCGGCAGCGGAAGCGGCAGCCCCGGCAGGCCGTCCATGCTGGTCCCGATCCACTCCTTCTTCTCCAGGTACGCGCCGAGCTGGGCGTCGTCCTTGCGCTCGAAGAACTTGCGGTGCAGGTCGCGGTCCTCGTCGTACGTCATGAACGGCACGGCATAGCCGCAGGTGTCCCGGATCAGCTCGGCATGCACGACGACGATCGCGCGCAGGCCGTTCGCGTACGGGTCCTCGACCCTGGGGAAGTGCCGCAGCAGCTCGGTGAAGCGCGGGTCGTCGCGGAAGACCGGCTCGCCGCGGCCGTGCACGCGGACGATGTCCGGCGGGCCCTGGAAGGCGCACCACATGAGGGTGATGCGGCCGTTCTCGCGGAGGTGGGCGACGGTCTCGGCGTTGGAGCCTGAGAAGTCGAGGTAGGCGACGGTGTGCTCGTCGAGGACGGCGAGGGAGCCCGATACGCCCTTGGGAGAGAGGTTCACGGTGCCGTCGGCGGCGAGCGGCGCGGTGGCGGTGAAGAAGATGTGCTGCGCCTCTATGAACTCCCGCAGCCGGCCCTCGATGCGTTCGTGTGTCTTTCCCATGGGGTGGATCCTCTCACCGGGCCAGGTTGACGATTCATGCGGGGTTCTGCATACTCATGCATAGCAGCGCATGAATTCGTTAGAGGAGACACCGTGACTGAGCGCGTCGTACTCGCCTACTCCGGCGGCCTGGACACGTCCGTCGCCATCGGCTGGATCGCCGAGGAGACCGGAGCCGAGGTGATCGCCGTGGCCGTGGACGTCGGCCAGGGCGGTGAGGATCTCGACGTGATCCGTAAGCGCGCGCTCGCCTGTGGCGCGGTCGAGGCCGAGGTCGCGGACGCGAAGGACGAGTTCGCCGACGAGTACTGCCTGCCGGCGATCAAGGCGAACGCCCTGTACATGGACAAGTACCCGCTGGTCTCCGCGCTGTCCCGGCCCACCATCGTCAAGCACCTGGTGGCCGCCGCCAAGAAGCACGGCGCCACCACGGTCGCGCACGGCTGCACCGGCAAGGGCAACGACCAGGTCCGGTTCGAGGCCGGCATCGTCGCGCTGGCGCCGGAGCTGAAGTGCATCGCCCCCGTCCGGGACTACGCGATGACCCGGGACAAGGCGATCGCCTTCTGCGAGGAGAAGCAGCTCCCGATCGCGACCTCGAAGAAGTCGCCGTACTCCATCGACCAGAACGTCTTCGGCCGGGCCGTCGAGACCGGCTTCCTCGAGGACATCTGGAACGCCCCCATCGAGGACGTCTACGAGTACACCCAGAACCCGGCCGCCCAGCGGGAGGCCGACGAGGTCGTCATCACCTTCAAGCAGGGCGTCCCGGTCGCCCTCGACGGCAAGCCGGTCACGGTGCTGCAGGCCATCCAGCAGCTCAACGAGCGGGCGGGGGCGCAGGGCATCGGCCGGATCGACATGGTCGAGGACCGGCTCGTCGGGATCAAGTCCCGGGAGGTCTACGAGGCCCCCGGCGCGATCGCGCTGATCACCGCGCACCAGGAGCTGGAGAACGTCACCGTCGAGCGGGAGCTGGCGCGCTACAAGCGGCAGGTCGAGCAGCGGTGGGGCGAGCTGGTCTACGACGGCCTGTGGTTCTCGCCGCTGAAGCGGGCGCTGGACGGGTTCATCAACGAGGCGAACCAGCACGTGTCCGGTGACATCCGGATGACGCTGCACGGGGGCCGCGCGGTGGTGACCGGGCGGCGGTCGGACGAGTCGCTGTACGACTTCAACCTGGCGACGTATGACACGGGCGACACCTTCGACCAGTCGAAGGCGCAGGGGTTCATCGACATCTTCGGGCTGAGCCAGAAGATCGCGGCGAAGCGCGATCTGGCGCAGTAGCCTCGCCGCCATACGCGACACCCGCCCCCGAAAGATTTAGGAGCCATCCGCAATGGCCAGCAAAAGCGCCGACATCAAGCTCTGGGGCGGGCGCTTCGCCGACGGGCCCTCCGAGGCGCTCGAAAAGCTCTCCGCCTCCGTGCACTTCGACATGCGGCTCGCGCCGTACGACATCGCGGGCTCGCGCGCGCACGCCCGCGTGCTGCACAAGGCCGGGCTGCTGACCGCCGACGAGCTGGAGCGGATGGTCGCCGGGCTGGACCAGCTGGAGGCGGACGTCGCCGCCGGTGACTTCACCGCCACCATCGCCGACGAGGACTGCCACACCGCCCTCGAGCGCGGGCTGCTGGAGCGCGTCGGGCCCGACCTGGGTGGCAAGCTGCGTGCGGGCCGGTCGCGTAATGACCAGGTCGCCACGCTCTTCCGGATGTACCTGCGCGACCACGGCCGCATCATCGGCGGGCTGATCGCCGAGCTGCAGCAGGCCCTCGTCGGGCTGGCCGAGGCGCACCCGGATGTCGCCATGCCGGGGCGTACCCACCTGCAGCACGCGCAGCCGGTGCTCTTCGCGCACCATGTGCTCGCGCATGTGCAGGCGCTGTCACGGAATGCCGAGCGGCTGCGGCAGTGGGACGAGCGGACCGCGGTGTCTCCGTACGGGTCCGGTGCCCTCGCCGGGTCCTCGCTCGGCCTCGATCCGCAGGCCGTCGCCGCCGATCTCGGCTTCGAGCACGGGTCTTCCGCGAATTCCATCGACGGCACCGCGTCGCGCGACTTCGTCGCCGAGTTCGCGTTCATTACGGCGATGATCGGCGTCGATCTCTCCCGTATCGCCGAAGAGGTCATCATCTGGAACACGAAGGAGTTCTCCTTCGTGACCCTGCACGACGCCTTCTCCACCGGCTCGTCGATCATGCCGCAGAAGAAGAACCCCGACATCGCCGAGCTCGCCCGCGGCAAGTCCGGGCGCCTCATCGGCAACCTGACCGGGCTGATGGCGACCCTCAAGGCCCTCCCGCTCGCGTACAACCGCGACCTCCAGGAGGACAAGGAGCCGGTCTTCGACTCCTGCGACCAGCTGGAGGTCCTGCTGCCGGCCTTCACCGGCATGATGGCCACCCTCACGGTCAACCGGGAGCGGATGGAGGAGCTGGCGCCCGCCGGCTTCTCGCTCGCCACCGACATCGCGGAGTGGCTGGTCAAGCAGGGCGTCCCGTTCCGCGTCGCGCACGAGACGGCCGGCGAGTGCGTCAAGGTCTGCGAGGCGGACGGCATCGAGCTCGACCAGCTCACGGACGAGCAGTTCGCCAAGATCTCGCCGCACCTGACGCCGGAGGTTCGCACCGTACTCAACGTCCCCGGCGCCCTCGCCGCCCGCAACGGCCGCGGCGGCACCGCGCCTTCGGCGGTGGCGGCGCAGCTGGCGGAGGTCAAGGCGGACGTGGAGCGACAGCTGGCCTGGGCGACGGCGAAGGGCTGAGCGGCACCACTCACTCAGTGCGCCACCGGCGCCCTGCCGAGGTCGTGCTCGGGGACGCCCAGCCGGACGGCGTCCCGCTGCGGGCGCAGGAAGGCGGTGGCCAGCGCTCCGCCCACGGCCAGCAGAGCGGCGGTGAGCAGCCAGCCGTTGCGGTAGCCCGTGTCCGCGCTGGGCGCGGCGTCGACGATACGGCCCAGGACCGCCGGCGCGAGGACGCCACCCAGCGCGAAGACGGCGGTGAGCGCGCCCAGCACGATGCCGCGCTGGGAAGGCGGCGTGATCCGGGCGCAGGCGGTGGCGCCCACCGTCATCATCACCATGGCCAAGGACAGCGGGCCGAACATCAAAACCGTGGTCAGCCAGGGGGTGTCGGACAGCGCGAAGAGCGCCACCGCCGCCGCCGAGCCGAGCATCAGCAAACCCGCGCCGGCGCCCTGCCGCACCCGGGGAGCGGCCCGGCCGTCGCGGGTCGCCGACCGCTGCGCGAGCAGTCCGTGCAGCAGCAGCGCCGCGCCGTTGGTGAGCGCCACCGCGCCGACGGCCAGGCCGGCCTGGCGGCCGCTCCAGCCCATGACCGTCTCCAGATAGTCCGGCGCCCAGGTGAGCTTGGCGCTCATCAGCCAGTACGCCGCGAAGGTGGCGACGCAGGCGCTCAGGAACGTGCCGGAGGCCAGGATCCGGCGCAGCGGCAGCTCGGGCTGTGTGCCGTCAGCCCCTCCCACACCGTCCTCCGCCGCCGTCCCCGCCTCCGGCGCGAGCGGCCCCTCCGTCCCGTACCGCCACCACACCGCCGCCCACACCAGACCGATCAGGCCGACCGCCCCGAAGGCCCACCGCCAGCCCCACCACTCGATCACCAGCGACAGCGTCGGCGCCGCGACCGCCACCCCGGCCGCCGCGCCGGCCATCAGGATCGCCGTGGGCAGCGTCCGGTCGCGCTGCGCGAACCAGCCGTACACATGGTGGACGGCCACCGGCGCGGCCGGCCCCTCCGCCGCGCCCAGCAGCAGCCGGGTCGCCACCAGCGTCGCGAACCCGGCCCCCGCCCACAGCATCGGCAGCTGGGCGGCTGACCACAGCAGCGCCATCGCCAGCAGCAGCACGGTCGTCCGCACCGTACGGGTCAGATACGACACCCCGAGCGCGGCCAGCGAGAAGAGCGCGAAGAACGCGGACTGGGCGGTGCCGAACTGCTGCCGGGAGATGTCCAGGTCCCGCATCAGGTCAGGTCCCGCCAGGCCGAGCACCGCCTTGTCGGCGAAGTTGACCAGCATGAACACCAGCAGCAGCCAGGTGGTGCCCCACGGAGAGCGCGGCCCGGCCATCAGGCGTCGGCGCCGGGGGCGTTCACATGCCCGACGCCGATCAAGCCGCTCGCTCGCCGGCGGCCCTCGGCGGTCCTGGTGAGCTCGGTGGCGATGTCCGTGCCCTCCACCACCGCCGCGGACTCGGCAGCCGCCCAGGTGAAGATGCCGCGTGCCATGGTCGACGTCTCCTCCTCGACCCGCCGGCCGTACACCGCGGCGCGCACCCGCGCCACCTCCGCGTCGGTAGGGGCGGCGAGCGCGGCGGTCTCGGCCAGATGGCACGCGAGCCGCAGCTCGCCCTTTCCGGCCAGCTCCTCCGCCCGGCGCGCCAGCGCCATCGCGCCGCCAGCCGCAGCCGCCAGCTCGGCGGCGACCGCGGCCTCGGGGGCGGGCTTGAGGTGGGCCGGGTTCTGGTCGTACCAGCCGCCCCACAGGCGCCAGAGGTTACGGACGATGAACTCCGGCTCGTCGTACGCCGGGTGCAGATACGGGCGGTCGAGCAGCTCCGCCGGGACCCGCACCCGCTGCAGCACCGTGTCCAGGCGATGCCCCGCGTTCATCAGCTCCCGGGTCTGCTCGCACAGCGTCTCCAGCAGCCGCGCCGTATCGTCCAGCGCGCGGTCAACCCGCTCCGCGCCGATGATCGGCACGCCGTGTCCGGGCAGCAGCACCTCCGCGCCGCACCGCTGCATCGCGCGCAGCGCGGCGGCCCACTCGTCGGGATAGCGCTGCACCTTCTGCGGATTGCCGGCGTTGGGGACGTTCCAGATGAACAGGTCGCCCGTGCACAGCACTTTCAGCTCCGGCACGAACACCCAGGTGTGGTCGTCGGTCTCGCCGCGGGCGTGCCGCAGCTCGAAGGTGAGGTCGCCGCGGCGCAGCGTCGCCTGGTCGCGGTAGGTGGCGTCGGGGTAGCGGTACTCGGTGGGCCACTCCAGGCCCGGGACGGTGAACTGGCGCTGGTTGATCGCGCTGTTGTAGCCGGCGGTGGCGCGGTAGCGGTCGAAGCGGGCGGGCATCGCCTCGTGCGCGTGCACGGTTGGGCGGGTGTCCTCGGCGTCGAAGGGGGCCAGGCCCATGACGTGGTCGACGTGCCCGTGGGTGAGGACCACGTCCCGGACGGGGGCGGGGGAGAAGGCCCGTACCGCCGTGTGCAGTTGCTCCGCGGTGAAGACGTCGCCGGAGTCGACCAGCACCACGCCGTCGCCGGTGTCGAAGGCGGTGACGTTCGCGAAGCCCGGGAAGAGGCCCACCCGTTCGGCGACGGGGATCAGCGCGTCGCCCCGGTACGCCCCCGACAGATGCGGCAGCAGCGTGTCCTCGCCGGTCCAGACGCGGTCGATGTAGGCCAGATAGTCGGGGTGGTTGTTGTGCTCGCTCATAGCGGCCGCTCCTCCGTGCTGCAGGCTGATCGCTCCGGTTCCCGAGTCTGGGCCGGTGCGGGGGCGGGCAGTAGCGGCCGTCGTCACATGTGCCGGCGGCCGCTACTGTGACGCGTCACACCGGAGGAGGCCATCCGCATGTCCCAGCCGCCGATATCCGCGGCCGCGCGCCGGCTCGCCGCCCGCCTGGAGCCGCGGGTCAACGAACTCGCCCGGCGCATGACCCAGGACACCTTCACCGAGCTGCCGGGATACGGGGCGCTGCCCGCCGACATGCGGGACGTGGAGTTCGCCGCGACCGCCCGGCACGGCATGCGGCGGTTCCTGCGCGGCGTACGGGACGGGCGGCTGGACGACACGGCAGGGGTGCTGTTCCTGGAGCGCGCCGCGCAGCGCGCCGAGGAGGGGCTGCCGCTGCACCTGCTCGTACGCAGCCACGCGCTCGGCTCGTACGCGCTCTGGCAGGCACTGCGCGAAACCGCCCGCCCCGGCGAGGAGGCGGCCCTGGTCGAACTCGCCGATCTGCTCCTGGACATCGCCCCCGCCGTGCTCGGCTCGATCGTGCAGACCTACCTCGACGAGCACCACGCCGTGCACGCCGAGCAGCACGCGCTGCGCCAGGCCGTGGCCGGGAACCTCCTCGACGGCCTGCTGCCCGCGTCCCGGCCGATGCTCGGCCGGCTCGGCCTGGACGGCCCTGCCTGGGTGCTGGCCCTCGGCGCACCGCCGGGCGGCTCGGGCTACGTCGGCACGGTGGCGGCGCGGCGGCTGCGGCGCCGGATCCAGACGGCGCTCGACGGGGTGTTCGCCGCGGACACCGCGGTCTTCGTCGACGCGAGCGGCGGCCGCGCGCTGGTGCCGGGCGCGGACGCGCCGCCTGACGACCTCGCCGAGCGGCTCGCGCAGGTCTGCGGCGCCGGGATACGGGTCGCCGCGATGCCCGCGCCCGGCCCCGAGGAGGTGGCGGAAGCCGCCCGTACCGCCGCCGAAGTGCTGCGCATCGCCGCCGCCTGCGGCCGCCCGCCCGGGCTGCACCTGCTCGATGACGTGCTGCTCGAATACCATCTGTCCCGCCCGGGCGAGAGCGGCCGCCGCATCGCCGCCCTCCTCGAACCGCTCGCTGACCAGCCGCAGTTGCGCGACACCCTGCGCACCCATCTCGCGCACGGCCGGCAGCGCCGCGCCACGGCTGCCGCCCTCAAAATCCACCCGAACACCGTCGACAACCGCCTCGCCCGCACCGCCGAACTCACCGGCCTCGACCTCACCACCGTGCAGGGCACCGCCCTGGCGCTCGCCGCGCTGCTGCTCGCGGACACCTGACCAGCGGGCACGTTGTCTTCTACGGTGGAGTTGTCGCCCTCGCAACCGACAGCTCAGGAGGCCACGATGGGGTTCGACCGGCTCGCCGCCGTGACGACGCCGACCGCGCACATCGGCTTGGGCCTCGCCGCGGTCGGGAGGCCGGGGTACATCAACCTCGGCCGCGACGCCGACCTCCCCGCAGAGCGCACGGTCGACGCGCTGCGGGAGCGCACGCACGAGCTGCTCGACGCGGCCTACGCGCAGGGCATCCGCTACTTCGACGCGGCCCGGTCCTACGGGCGCGCCGAGGAGTTCCTCGCCGACTGGCTGCAGCAGCACCCCGACGCGGCGCGGGACGCCGTCGTCGGCAGCAAGTGGGGCTATACGTACACCGCCGACTGGAGCACGAACGCCGAGGTCCACGAGGTGAAGGACCACGGCGCCGACGTCTTCGACCGGCAGCTGGGCGAGTCCCGCAAGCTGCTCGGCGAGCGCCTGGACCTCTACCAGATCCACTCCCTCACGCCCGACAGCCCGGCGCTCACCGACAGCGCCCTGCACGACCGGCTGCGCCGCCTCGTCGACGACGGCGTCACGGTCGGCTTCTCGACCTCGGGACCCGAGCAGGGCGCCGCCATCCGCGCGGCGCTGAACATCACGGCGAACGGCGGCACGCTGTTCCGTACCGTCCAGGCCACCTACAACCTCCTGGAGCCGTCCGCCGACGCCGCGCTCGCCGAGGCGCACGACGCCGGGCTCACCGTGATCGTGAAGGAGGGCCTGGCGAACGGCCGGCTGGCGCCGCCAGCCGCGCCCCGGGTCGTCAAGGAGATCGCCGAGGAGACCGGCGCTTCCCCCGACGCGGTCGCCCTGGCCGCGGTCCTCGCCCGGCCGTGGGCCGGCGTCGTGCTCTCCGGCGCGGCGACCGCGGCCCAGCTGCACGACAACCTCGCGGCGGCGGCGGTCGACCTCGTCGAGCAGGATTACGAGCGGCTGGCCGATGTGGCCGAACACCCCGGCCAGTACTGGGAGTACCGGGCCGGGCTGCCCTGGCAGTGAGCAGCCGGGGGGCGCTTTAAGCCGGTTTTCGCCCTCAGGTGGTGACATTCCCTGGACAACGTCCAAGGGAGTCACACCATGACACGTCGTACGCGCCGGCTCTCCGTCGCCGGCATATCCGTGCTCGCCGCCGCCGGGCTCGCCACCGGCGCCTCCGGGGCCCTGGCCGGCGACGCCGGGGATGACAAACCCGCCGTGCACTACGTCGTCAACGAAGAAGGCGGCAGCGGTTCCGCCGCCGACGGCAAGGACTGCCCCGGCGACAAGCAGGGCGGCCGGGGCTCCTCCGACGCGGCTTCCGAGCTGTGAGTACCCGGCATCCCGAGGCGGAGCTGCTCGAAGAGGCGCTCTTCGAGGTCAAGCGGGTGATCGTGGGTCAGGACCGGATGGTGGAGCGGATGTTCACCGCGGTCCTGGCCCGCGGGCACTGCCTCCTCGAAGGCGTCCCCGGCGTCGCGAAGACCCTGGCGGCCTCGACCCTCGCCCGCGTCGCCGGCGGCACCTTCCACCGGCTGCAGTTCACCCCCGACCTGGTCCCGTCCGACATCACCGGCACCCGCATTTACCGGCCGTCGAAGGAGTCCTTCAGCGTCGAACCCGGCCCCGTCGTCGCCAACTTCGTGCTCGCCGACGAGATCAACCGGGCCCCCGCCAAGGTGCAGTCCGCACTCCTGGAGGTCATGGCCGAGCGCCAGGTCTCCATCGGCGGCACCACCATTCCGGTCCCCGAGCCCTTCCTCGTCCTCGCCACCCAGAACCCCATCGAGTCCGAGGGCGTCTATCAGCTCCCCGAGGCCCAGCGCGACCGCTTCCTCCTCAAGGTCGACGTCGGCGCGCCGACCGAGGACGAGGAACTGGCCATCCTCTACCGCATGTCCACCGATCCGCCGACCCCCCGCCGGATCCTCACCCCGCTCGAACTCACCACCCTCCAGCGCCACACGGACCTGGTCTTCGTCCACCACGCGGTGGCGCGCTACGCGGTCCGGCTGGTCATGGCCACCCGCGAGCTCGCCGGCACAGGGGACGGCTCCCTCGCGTACGGCGCCGGCCCCCGCGCCACCCTCGGCCTCGTCGCCGCCGCCCGCGCGCTCGCGCTGCTCCGCGGCCGCGGCTACGTCCTGCCGGGCGACGTCCACGACCTCGCCCACGAGGTCATCGGCCACCGCCTGGTGCTCTCCTTCGACGCCCTCGCGGACGGCGTGAGCCCGGCCCGGCTCGTCGACCAGGTGCTGGCCTCCGTACCGCAGCCGCGCATCACGCCGCAGCAGGCCGAGGAAGAGGCCGCGGACCTGGAGGCCCGGCTGGACAAAGGCGAGAAGGAGGGGAGGGCGGCATGAGCGGACGCTGGTCGTACGGGCCCGAGGGGCCCACGCTCGGCGAGCTCACCCCCGAGCAGGCGCTGCGCCACCTGGAGCTGATCTTCAGACGCCGCCCGGACGGCATGCTCCAGGGCGAACTCCCGGGCCTCACCCCGGGCCCCGGCACCGAACCGGACGAGACCCGCGCCTATGTCCCCGGCGCCGACGACGTCCGCCGCATGGACTGGAGCGCCACCGCCCGCACCGGTGAGCCGCACGTCCGGCTCACCCTCGCCGACCGTGAGCTGACCACGTGGATCGTCCTCGACGCCACCGCCAGCATGGACTTCGGCACCGCCCGGATGGAGAAGCGCGACCTGGCCGTCGGCGCCGCCGCGGCCGTCGCCTTCCTCACCGAGCGGGCCGGCAACCGGCTCGGCGCCCAGCTCGTCCGCCAGGACGGCGTCCAGCGGATCCCGCCGCTGCCGGGCCAGGCCCACCTGCTGCGGGTGCTGCAGACCGCTCTCCAGCGCCCGCGCGGCGCGCCCGGGCCGATGCCGTGCACCCTCGCCCAGGCGCTCACCGCGCTGCGGCGGGCGGAGCGGCGGCCCGGGCTCGTCGCCGTCATCTCCGACTATCTGGACGGCGACTGGCAGCAGCCGTTACGGGCCCTCGCCCGCCGCCACCAGGTGCTCGCCGTCGAGGTCGTGGACCCGCGCGAGCTGGAGCTGCCGGCCGTCGGGCTGCTGACCGTCGTCGACCCGGAGACGGGGCGGCTGCGCGAGGTGCCGACGTATGCGCGCGGGCTGCGCGAGCGGTATGCGGACGCGGCGCTGGCGCAGCGCGCGGAGATCAAGACGGCCATCAGGGCCGCGGGCGCGGCGCACTTGCGACTGCGTACCGACCGGGACTGGGTGCGCGACATCGTGCACTACGTGGCGGCCCAGCGGCGCCGGGCCGGAGGTGCGGCATGAGCCTGAAGTCCCCCGGCTGGCTGCTGCTGTTGATCCCGCTGGCGGCGCTGATCGTCGCGTACGTGGTGATGCACCGCCGCCGCGGCCGCTACGCCGTCCGCTTCACCAACGTCGACCTGCTCGACAAGGTCGCCCCGCGCCGCCCGGGCTGGCGCCGGCACGTGCCCGCGGCGGCCTTCTGCGGGATGCTCTGCCTGCTCGTCGTCGGCTTCGCCCGGCCCACCACCGACCAGCAGGTGCCGCGCGAACGGGCCACCATCATGGTCGCGTTGGACGTCTCCGCCTCCATGGAGGCGACGGATGTCCGGCCCAGCCGCTTCGAGGCGGCCAAGGAGGCCGCGCTCACCTTCATCGACCGGCTGCCCGAGCGCTTCAACGTGGGTCTTGTCCCCTTCAGCGGCTCGGCGAACGTCGCCGTCCCGCCGGTCACCGACCGCGAGGCGCTGCGCCGCGCGATCGAGCAGCTCGACACGGGCAGCGGCACCGCCATCGGCGAAGCCGTCGTGAGCTCGGCGGAAGCCATCGAGCGACTGGACGCCCAGGCCCGCCGCGAGCCGCCACCGGCCCGCGTGGTGCTGCTCTCCGACGGCGAGAACAGCGCGGGCCGCCCCATCGAGGCCGGCGCCGAACTAGCCCGCGAGGCGCGGGTGCCGGTGTCGACCATCGCGTACGGCACCGAGGACGGCCGGGTCGAGCTGGACAACGGCCAGACGATCACCGTCCCTGTCGACGGCCCGGCGCTGGAGGACCTGGCCGAGACCACCGGCGGCAGCTTCTACGAGGCCGCCTCCGGCGAGGAGCTGGAGCAGGTCTACGAGGACATCGGCAGCTCGGTCGGCCACCGCACGGTGCAGCGCGAGGTCTGGCCGTGGTTCGTCGCCGGCGGCCTGCTCGCCGCACTGGCGGCGGCGGCGATGTCGCTGGCGTGGTTCGGCAGGATCCCGTGAGGAGGACGGAACCCATGACCGCGAACGGAACCCGCCCGGGGGATTCGGCGCCCGCACGGCCGGACCGGGGCGTCGGCCTCGGGGAGCCGCGGGGCCCGGCCTTCCTGACGGTCGCGGGCCCGCCGGTGCCGCCGGTGGCGCGGCCTTCGGACCCGCCGTCGGCCTCGCCCAACGGACAGCGCCCAGCCCCGTACGGAGCACCGCCGGCCCCGCCCCGTACCACCACGACCGGCCCGCGCACCGCGCTGATCACCGCCGTCGCGCTCGCCGTGCTCGGCGGCGCGGGCGCCGGCTACGCGGCCGGCGCGCTGGCCGACGACGACTCCGGTACGGACCCGGTGCCGCCCGCCGCCGCGGCCCCGCAGCGCGAGGGCCTCGGCGCCGTCGCCGCCCGGGTGCTGCCCAGCGTCGTGTCCGTGGAGGCCGGCTCCGGGCAGGGCACCGGCTTCGTCTTCGACCGGCGGGGGCGGGTGCTCACCAACGCCCATGTGGTCGGCGAATCCGATCGCGTGGAGCTCGTCACCGACGGCGGCCGCCGCATCGAGGCCGAGGTCCTCGGCCGCGACCGCGGCCGGGACGTAGCCGTCCTCGAACCGGACGACGACGCCGGCCTGCGCCCGCTGACCCCGGCCCGCTCCGGGCGGCCCGCCGTCGGCGACAGCGTGATCGCCGTCGGCTCGCCGCTCGGCCTCACCGGCACCGTGACCGCGGGCATCGTCTCCGCGCCCGACCGGCAGGTGTCGCTCTCCAGCGGCGGCCGCAGGTCCGCGATCCAGACCGACGCCTCCATCAACCCCGGCAACTCCGGCGGCCCGCTGGTCGACGCCCGCGGCCGGGTGATCGGCATCAACACCGCCATCGCCTCCCTCGCGCGCGGCGGCCAAGGGGGCTCCATCGGCATCGGTTTCGCGATTCCGATGGCGGAGGCGCTGGACTCGGCCGAATCGATCATCGAGGGGAATTAGGTTCGGTTCATGAGGCTGCTGGTGGTCGAGGACGAAGAGGATCTGGTCGAGTCGCTCCGGGTCGGGCTCGTACGCTCCGGATACGCGGTCGACACCGCCCCCACGGTGGACACCGCCCTGGAGAAGCTCGCGGTCAACGACTACGACCTGGTGCTGCTCGACCTGATGCTCCCGGACGGCGACGGCTTCTCCGTCTGCCGCGAGATCCGCACCGCCCCCGGCGGCCCGCGGATCCTCATGCTCACCGCCCGCGACCGCCTCGCCGACCGGGTGCGGGGCCTGGACGAGGGCGCGGACGACTATCTGGTGAAGCCGTTCGCGCTGCCCGAGCTCCTCGCTCGTATACGAGCCCTGCTCAGACGCGACGACGGGGGAACGGCAGTGGTCGAGGTCGGCGAACTGCGCCTGGACACGGCCCGCTTCGAGGCCTTCCGCGGCGATCGCGCCCTGCAGCTGACGCCGAAGGAGTTCGGCGTGCTGCACTACCTGATGACCCGCCCCGGCGAGGTGATCGGCGCCGAGGAGCTCCTCGAGCACGTATGGGACGAGAACGCCGACCCGTTCACCAACACGGTGCGGGTGACGGTCGGTTCACTGCGGCGGAAGATCACGGGGGAGGACGAGCCGTTGATCGAGACGGTGATACGACAGGGGTACCGCCTGAAGGACGCGATATGAGGCGTCCGCGGCTCCCCGCCTTCACGCACACCATCCGTTTCCGGCTGACGGTGCTGTACTCGGCGATCCTGTTCGGGCTGACGGCGCTGGCGCTGGGCGGGGCGTATATCGCGGTGGACCGGAGCGGCGAAGCCTCGCCGGTGACCAGGGAGATCCAGGTCGAGGCACGTCAAGGGGACGTCGTCATCAAGGAGTTCCCCGCGGTGAAGGTCCACGACCTGGAGGCGCGGATCAACTACGAAACGCTCTCCAACCTCAGGAAGTTCGCCTTCCCCGCCCTCGGCGGCCTCGCCGTCGCCAGCCTCGGCATCGGCTGGATCCTCTCCGGCCGCGCCCTGCGCCCGGTACGCGCCATTGCCCGTACCGCCGACGACATCCAGGCCGCCGGGGACCTCTCCCGCCGCATCCGCCTCGCCGGACCGAAGGACGAGCTGCGGATGGTCGCCGACACGGTCGACTCGATGCTCGACCGTCTCGAGGAGTCCTTCAAGGCGCAGCGGCAGCTCGTCGACGATGCCTCGCACGAGCTGCGCTCGCCGCTGACGATCATCCGGGCGAGCCTGGACGCCGTCCTGACCAGCGAGGAGTCCGACGAGGACGAGCGGAAGCGGGCGGTACGCGTCGTGGACCGGGCGACCACCCGGATGACCCGCCTGGTGGAGGACCTGCTGGCGACCGCCCGCCGCACCGCGCCCGCTTTCGCGGACACCGACACGGACCTCGCGGCTGCGGCGGCGGAAGCGTGCGAGGAGTTCCAGCCGCTCGCGGCCGAGCGCGGGTTGGTGATCCGCCCGCACCTCGCCACCGGCCTGATGCTCCTAGGCGACCACGACGCCCTGCGCCGCGCCGTCGGCAACCTGCTCTCCAATGCCGTACGGCTCGCGCCCTCCGGCACGTGGATCACGGTGGCCGCGGGACGCGAAGACGGGTGGCTGTGGATCGCGGTGGAGGACGCGGGCCCAGGCATCGGAGAAGGCGAGCAGGGCCGGGTCTTCGACCGCTTCTGGCGCGATACGAACCCCGGCGGGTCCGGCCGCGACCGGCACGCGGGTCTCGGCCTCGCGATCGTCCGGCAGATCACCGAGTCCCACGGCGGCCAGGTGCGCCTCCACTCGCGCTTGGGGCACGGGAGCACGTTCGTGCTGTGGTTCCCGGCGGCGGACGAGGAGCGGGAGGGCGGGCCGCCGGAGGAGCGCCCGATCGTCGCCCAGGGTGCCTGGGGGCGGAGCCCCCAGGACTGAGAACCGCCGGACCGCGCCGGAGGCGCTACGCCGCTTGCTTGATCTTGGACGCGTATACGTCCACGTACTCCTGGCCCGAGAGCCGCATGACCTCGCTCATCACCTCGTCGGCGACGGCCCGGAGCACGTACCGGTCGCGGTCCATGCCCTCGTAGCGGGAGAAGTCGAGCGGCTCGCCGAAGCGGACCTCGAAGCGGGCCAGCTTCGGGATGCCCGCGCCGCCCGGCTGGATCTTGTCGGTGCCGACCATCGCGAAGGGCACCACCGGTGCGCCGGTCATCAGGGCCAGCCGGGAGACGCCGGTACGGCCCCGGTAGAGCCGTCCGTCGGGGGAGCGGGTGCCCTCCGGGTAGATGCCGAAGACCTTGCCCTCCTCCAGCACCCGGCGGCCGGTCATGAGCGCCGCGACGCCGCCGTGGCCGCCGTCCCGGTCGACCGGGATCATGCCGCCGATCTCGCCGAAGAACCACGCCATGGCGCGGCCCTTGATGCCCTTGCCGGTGACGTACTCGTCCTTGCCGATGAAGTACACCTGCCGCTTCACCACCAGCGACAGGAACATCGAGTCGATGAACGTCACGTGATTCCCGGCCACGATCACCGGGCCGGAACCGGGGATGTGCTCCGCGCCCTCGACCCGTGGGCGGAACAGGACGCGCATGAGCAATCCGAGAAACGCCTTGAGCACGATGCGGAACAACTTCAGGCCTCCGTGTTCTAAGTGTCTGCTGCGACTGATGTGACCCCCGCGACCTGCACGGACCGCACACTGCGCAGGCTTTGGACCATACTCGCGCGGGTTCCCTGTTCGCACATCGGGTTCACCCCGTGGATACGCAGTGTTGACGGGGATTTGGGTGGTGTTCTGCCAGATGACTCCCGTAAGCCACGTCCGGCGCCCTAGCATCAGCCCGACCTTTGTCAGGTGCGGGACACCGACGTGTGAGGAGCTACACATGACGAGTCTGGGCAGAAGAGCTGTGCTCGGTGCGGCGGCGCTCGGCGCCGCGGGCGCGGCTCTCGGGGCGTCCGCCGGGACCGCGAGCGCCGCGGGGGCGTCCGGGGGCTCGCGGCTTCCGGTCCCGGCGGTGGTCGGCCACCGCGGCGCCAGCGGCTACCGGCCCGAGCACACCATCGGCGCGTACGAGCTCGCCCTCGCCATGGGCGCGGACATCGTCGAGCAGGACCTGGTGATCACCAAGGACGGCCACCTGGTCTGCCGGCACGAGCCGGAGATCGGCGGCACGACCGACGTCGCGAACCACCCGGAGTTCGCCGACCGCAAGAAGACCAAGAAGCTGGACGGCAAGGACACCGTCGGCTGGTGGGCCGAGGACTTCACGCTCGCCGAGCTGAAGACGCTGCGCGCGATCGAACGCATCCCGGCGAACCGCCAGGAGAACACCATCTACAACGGCCGCTGGGAGGTCCCCACCTTCGAGGAGGTCCTGAAGTGGGCCGACAAGAAGGAGCGGGAGACCGGCCGCAAGGTCTGGCTGCACATCGAGACCAAGCACCCCACCTTCTTCATCGAGCAGGGCCTCCCCCTGGAGCCGCCCCTCGCCCGGCTGCTGAAGAAGTACGGCCGTGACGGGCGGCGGGCGCCGAACTTCGTGCAGTCCTTCGAGCCGACCTCGATCCAGCGGATGAAGAAGCTCGTCTCCTGCCCGGGCGTCGTGCTGCTGTCCACCGCGAGCTCGCGCCCGTACGACTTCGTCGTGGCCGGCGACCCGCGCACGGTCGCCGACCTGATCAAGCCCGAGGGCCTGAAGTGGATCGCCGGCTTCGCACAGGGCATCGGGCCGACGCTGGACCTGGTCATTCCGAAGGACGCGACCGGCAAGCTCCTCCAGCCGACCACGCTGGTGAAGGACGCGCACGCGGCGGGCCTGGTGCTGCATCCGTACACGATGCGGAACGAAAACACCTTCCTGCCGCTGGACTTCAAGCGCGGCGACGACCCGAACGCGTACGGCGACGCCTTCGGCGCCTTCAAGACGTACTACGCCACCGGCATCGACGGCATCTTCTCCGACAACCCGGACACGGCGAAGCTCGCCGCGGAGGACTTCCGCGCCTCGCAAGGGTGAACTCCGCGCCGTAACGGCAACCGGCGCCGCACCGGGTACGTCCCGCCTGGCATGTACCAGCATCCAGGACCCGGTGCGGCGCCGGCCGCTTTCCTGATCCCCTCGCTCGCCCCGCTCCTCGCCGCCGAGGCGGCCGCCGCCGTGCCGGAAGGGGACGCCGCCGACCTGCGGCAGTCCGTATGGCTGCGGCTGCTCGAACTGCCCGCCGCGCCCGCCGATCCGGCGGCATGGCTGCGCGTCGCGGTCCGTACCGAAGCGCGGCTCGCCCGGCGCCGGATCAGGCGTGAATTCCCGTGCGCCGCGCCGCCCGACGCCCCCGCCGCGGGGCTATCCACCGCGGAACGGGTCGCGTTGCACGACGCCGTCGCCCGGCTCCCGGGCTGCTGCCCGGTGCTGATGGGTGCACTCCTGCGCGGTGACCGGCCCGGATACCGGGCCATCGCCGCCGAGTTGGGAATGTCACAGGGATCCCTCGGGCCGCTGCGTTCCCGCTGCTTGGCGGTGCTGCGGAGAATGTACGGAGTGCGGCCGTGAAGCTCGCCGCTCCGCCGGGGGTTGGACGGTCGGTGTGGCGGGGAAGGGGGGCGGTAGGCGATGGGGAGGATGACGCGGACATGGGCACCAGCGTGACGATTTCCACGGCCGTCGATGGCGACGCCGAGCAGATCCTGAAGCTGCAGTACCTCTGCTACCAGCCCGAAGCGGCTCTCTACGACGACTACAACCTCGAGCCGCTCACCCAGACGCTCGACGACCTCCGTGCCGAGCTGCGCCGGGGCATCGCCCTGGTGGCGCGGCTGGGCAGCGAGATCGTCGGCGCGGTCCGGGGCGAGGTGGACGGCGACGGCACGGCCAAGCTGGCCAAGCTGATCGTCCACCCGCGGATGCAGGGCCACGGCATCGGCATCCGGCTGATGTCCGGCATAGAGGAGCGGCTCGCGAACGGCGACGGCGCCGCCAGCAGCTATCAGCTCTTCACCGGCCACCGCAGCGAGGCCAACCTCCGGCTGTACAAGCGGCTCGGCTACACCCCGGTCAGCACCCAGCGGGTGAACGCCAAGCTCAGCCTGATCACGCTGGAGAAGCCGGCTCCCGGCCGGGCTCCGGCTTCCGCTGCCGCGACAGCCACCACAGGCCGATGACCGGCACGATCACCGGCAGGAAGAGGTAGCCGATCCCGTAGTCCGACCACACGGTCTGATCCGGGAAGGCGGACGGCTCCACGAGCGTCCACGTGCCGATCCCGAGCACGCCCGCGAGCTCGACGGCGCACAGCGCCAGCGCCAGCTTGCGGGCGCGTTCGCCGCCGCGGACGAAGGCGATCAGGATGACGACGTAGATCGCCGCGGCCACCGCGGAGAGCACGTAGGCGAGCGGGGCCTCGTCGTACTGCGTGCTGAGCTGGTAGATCGCCCGCGACGTGGCGCCGACGGCGAAGACGCCGTAGAGGGTGACCAGCAGGCGTCCGGGCCCCGAGGACAGTTCGCTACGCACCGGCCGCCCCCCAAATGTCGTAGAGCCGCACCTGCAGCACGGCCAGCACGATGCCGCCCGCCGCGGCCGTCGCCGAGCCCCAGCGGGAGCGCTCGGTGAGCGACATGAACCCGGCCGCCGGGACGGTCAGTGTGGCGCCGATCAGATACGCCACGAACAGGCCCGTGCCCTGCTCCGGATCGTCGCCCCCGGCCAGCCGCACCACGCCGACGATCAGCTGGCCGAGCGCGAGCGCGGTGACGACGCCCATCCCGATGTAGTGCCAGTCCTTGGCGGGCTGATCGCGGAACGCGGCCAGCGCACACCACGCGCCGAGCGCAAGCGCGGCCACGGCCAGCGCGATGGTCAGGGGCTCGTACATGGCCCCTGAGACTACTCGGCGGGCCAGGCGGGTGAGTCCGTGCCCCCGTCTGCGCCCCGACGCCCGGCACGCACGCTCGCCGCACGCTGGAACCGGACCGGTGGCTCCGCCACAGGACCGCTTCCAGCGCACGCCGATCGCACGCACCGGACGCCGCTGCGCCGCGCTTCGCGCGACGACGGGGGCACGGACTCACCCGCCCCCTCGCTGCGCGCGGTCCCGATTTCGGATTTACGATCACGGACTATGAGGATCTCGACAGACGCCCTGCTGTTCGACATGGACGGCACGCTCATCTCTTCCATGGACTCCGTGCTGCGCTGCTGGAACGCCTGGGCGCAGGAGTACGGCATCCCGGAGGAGACCTGGGCGGGCGTCCAGCTGCACGGACGGACGGCCCGCGAGATCATCGCGGACCTGCTGCCCGAGCACCAGGTGGACCAGGCCGTCGCCCGGATCGCCGAGCTGGAGATCGCGGACGTCTCCGCCGAGGGCATCACCGTGCTGCCCGGCACCCTCGACCTGCTCACCTCGCTGCCGGACGAGTGCTGGGCCGTCGTCACTTCGGCCTCGCACCGGCTCGCCGAGGCGCGGCTGCACGCGGTCGGGATCCGTACGCCGCTGTGCATCGGCGCGGAGGACGTGCAGCACGGCAAGCCGGACCCGGAGCCGTTCCTGGTGGCGGCGGAGAAGCTGGGCGTGGACCCGGCGCGCTGCACGGTCTTCGAGGACGCCCCGGTGGGGCTCGCCTCCGGGCGCGCGGCCGGCATGACCACCGTGGCATTGACCACAACGCACCGCGCGGACGAGCTGCTGGACGCGGACGCCACCGTGCTGGACTTGTCCGAGGTCAGGGCGGAAGAGGCTGGTCAAGGGGTGGAGCTCACCGTCGGGTGAGATGGGCTGTGAGATGGGCTGTCCGTATTGCGGACAGATTCTGATCGGGTGCGGACACGTGTTTTACTGGTCCGCATGACCACGACGAGCGACCGCACCCCTGCGACCGAGGCGATCAAGATGATCATGATGCCCGGTGCTCGTCGTATGTGTCGAATGTGCAACTGATCGGCGGCCGCCGAGGGCCCTCCGCGCTGCGGAACGTGCGCCCCACCCGCTGATGGACCCGTAGGTCCGCACTCCCTGAGCTTTGCCCTTCCCATGCCTCGCTTCGCGCTGCACGCGAACGGGGATGCGGCGCGCCCCTGCGCGTTCCGCGCCACCTCTCCAGGAGACGGAAGTCCTGTGATCACCACCAAGGGCCTGACAAAGGTCTACCGAACCCGAGACCGCGAGGTCACCGCCCTGGACGGCGTCGATCTGCACGTGCGGGAGGGGGAGGTGCACGGCGTCGTCGGACAGAGCGGCGCCGGCAAGTCCACCCTCATCCGCGCCGTGAACCTGCTGGAGGTCCCCACCTCCGGCACCGTCACCGTCGACGGCACCGACCTCACCGCACTCGCCGGCAACGGCAAGCGCGCCGGCGCCGAGCTGCGCAAGGCCCGCGCCCGCATCGGGATGGTCTTCCAGCACTTCAACCTGCTGTCCGCCCGTACCGTCCAGGACAACGTCGAGCTGCCGCTCGAGATCCTCGGCCACTCCGGCGCCGAGCGCTCCCGCAAGGCCCTGGAGCTGCTCGACCTGGTCGGCCTGGCCGACAAGGCCAAGGCCTACCCGGCCCAGCTCTCCGGCGGCCAGAAGCAGCGCGTCGGCATCGCCCGCGCCCTGGCCGGCGACCCGAAGGTGCTGCTCTCCGACGAGGCCACCTCGGCGCTCGACCCCGAGACCACCCGCTCGATCCTGCAGCTGCTCCGCGACCTCAACCGCGACCTGGGCCTGACCGTGCTGCTCATCACGCACGAGATGGACGTCGTCAAGGCCGTCTGCGACTCGGCCTCGCTGATGAAGAACGGCAAGATCACCGAGTCCGGTGCCCTGTCCGACCTCCTCGCCACCCCCGGCTCCGAGATCGCCGCCGAGCTCTTCCCGCTCACCGGCGACCCGCTGGGCGCCCCCGACCGCACGGTCGTCGACATCACCTTCCTCGGCGAGAACACCGGCCAGCCGGTCATCTCGCACCTGGCCCGTACGTACAACATCGACGTCTCGATCCTCGGCGCGGCGATGGACACCGTCGGCGGCAAGCAGGTCGGCCGGATGCGGATCGAGCTGCCGGGTCCGTACGAGGAGAACGTCGTGCCGATTGGCTTTCTGCGTGAGCAGGGGCTGCAGATCGAGATCGTCGGCGCCGCCGACGCCGTCAAGGACACCCAGCTGGTCGCGGGAGTTGCACAGTGAACTGGTCAGAGATACGCCCCGAGCTCCTCACCGGCCTGTACGAGACCGTCGCCATGGTCGGCTGGGCGTCGCTGATCGCCGTCATCGGCGGTGTCCCGCTCGGCGTCCTGCTGGTCCTCACCGACCGCGGCCGCCCGCTGCAGAACGCCCTGATCAACAAGGTCATCGGCTTCGTCGTGAACGTCGGCCGGTCGCTGCCCTTCATCATCCTGATGCTGGCGCTCACCGCCTTCACCCGCGCCCTGACCGGCACCTCCATCGGCCTGACCGGCGCCATCGTGCCGCTTGCCATCAGCGCCATCCCGTTCTTCGCGCGGCTGGTCGAGACCGCGGTGCGCGAGGTCGACGGCGGGCTCGTCGAGGCCGTGCAGGCCATGGGCGGCTCCACCCGCACCGTCGTCTTCAAGGCGCTGCTGCCGCAGGCGCTGCCGTCGCTGGTCGCGGGCCTGACCACCACCGTCGTCGCGCTGATCGGCTACTCGGCGATGGCCGGCGCGGTCGGCGGCGGCGGCCTCGGCGACGTCGCCATCCGGTACGGCTACCAGCGCTACGAGGGCGGCGTCATGCTCGCGACCGTCGTGCTGCTGGTCGTGCTCGTCAACGTCGTCCAGCTGATCGGCGACTTCTTCGTCCGTACGCTCTCCGACCGCACCACCCGCTCCGCCGCGTGGCTGCGGGCCCCGCGCCGGACCCGTACCACGGTCACCGCCGTGGCGTCGGTCGGCCTGGTCGGCGCGCTCACCGCGGGCACCCTCGGGCTCACCTCCGAGGGCGACGCCGGCTCGGACGAGACCATTACGGTCGCGGCCACGCCGACCCCGCACGGCGACATCGTGAAGTTCGTCGCGGACAACCTGGCGAAGGACGCGGGGCTGAAGGTCGAGGTGAAGGAGTTCACCGACTACGTCAAGCCCAACGAGGCGCTCGCCAACGGCGATGTGGACGCGAACTTCTTCCAGCACGTGCCGTTCCTCGACGACTTCAACAAGAAGAAGCACACGGACCTGGTCCCGACCGTCGGCATCCTGGTCGAGCCGATCGGCATCTACTCCAAGTCCGTGGACGACGTCAGCGCCCTCGGCAGCGGCGACACCATCGCGTTGCCGAACGACACCACCAATGAGGGCCGCGCCCTGCATCTCCTGGACGACCAGGGCCTGATCAAGCTCAAGAAGGGCACCGGGCTCGACGCCTCGTTGAACGACATCGCGGACGACGGCGGCCTGACCCTGAAGCCGCTGGAGGCAGCGCAGACCCCGCGCGCCCTCGAGGACGTGGACGCCGCCATCGTCAACGGCAACTACGCCATCGGCGCGGGCCTCACCCCCAAGAAGGACGCCCTGGTGCTGGAGAAGGCCAAGGGCAATCCGTACATCAACATCCTCGCGGTCAAGAAGGAGGACCGCGACGACCCGGCCATCAAGAAGCTGGGACAGCTGCTGAACTCGGACGCGACGAAGAAGTTCATGGAGAAGAAGTTCCCGTCGTCGATTCCCGTCTTCGGCCCGGTGAAGTAAGGCACTTACGGCTAAGGCGCGCGGATGTGCATGGCGCATCCGCGCGCCGATGCTGCATGCTGTGCAGGTCAGCTGATTAATCGCGTCCGGTTGATCGGGTACAGGTACAGGTCACGCTACGGAGCAGTGCATGTCTTCGACGTTCCCCGACGTCTCCCTGAGCACGGACCGGCTGGTGCTGCGCCCCTTCGACGACCTGGACATCCCCGCGCTCGCGGAGATGATGAACGACGAGCTGGTCACCGCCTGGACCACCGCCCCGCACCCGTACACCGAGGCCGACGCCCGCGCCTGGGCGATGCGCCTCTCGCACGCGGAGCGCACCGAGGGGCGCGGCATCGTCTTCGCCGTCTCGGAGTTCCTCACCCAGCGCCTGGTCGGCATCGTGCAGCTCCGGCACACCGACTGGCGCACCCTCGCCGCCGAGATCTCCTACGTCACCGCGCCCTGGGCCCGCGGCGAGGGTTACGCGACCGAGGCCGTGCTCGCCGTCGCGCACTGGCTCTTCGACAGCCAGAAGTTCGAGCGCCTCGAGCTGCGCACCGCCGCCGACAACGCCGCGGGGCAGCAGGTCGCGCAGAAGGCCGGCTTCATCAGTGAGGGCGTGCTGCGGGCGGCCTGGATAGCGCGGTCGAAGACCGAGGACGGCGGCTGGACCGACATCCGCACCGACCTGCTGCTGTGGAGCCTGCTTCCCGAGGACCTGGACGGAGCCATGGGCGACGCCGCCGACGCCGGCAGCTTCTCGGCGTACCCCGACTGGCAATGATCGAAGTAACCTGCTCTTCTCGTCCACGGAAGCGTCACTTCATGAGCACGACCACGAGAGAGAGCTGAACGATGGCCGACCGGGTCACGGTGATCGGCTGGGACGGCACGCCGCTCACCGCGGCGGCCCGCTCGGCCCTCGGCGCCGCGACGCTCGTCGCCGGCGCCGGACACCACCTCGAGCTCCCCGAGGTCCCGGCCCGCGCGGAGCGGATCCGGCTCGGCAGCGTGGCTCTCGCGGCGCGGCGGATCGCCCGGCACCGCGGCACGGCGGTGGTGCTCGCGGACGGCGACCCCGGCTTCTTCGGCGTCGTACGGGCGCTGCGCGCACCTGAGCACGGCCTGGAGGTGGAGGCGATCCCGGCGGTGTCATCGGTGGCCACGGCCTTCGCGCGGGCCGGGATGCCCTGGGACGACGCCCAGGTGGTGGTGGCCCACGGCCGCAACCTCCGCCGCGCTGTGAATGTCTGCCGCGCCTTTACGAAGGTCGCCGTGCTGACGTCCCCGGGCGCGGGCCCGGCCGAACTCGCCCTGCTGCTGGACGGCGTCCACCGCACCTTCGTCATCTGCGAGGAGCTCGGCACGGAGCGCGAGGAGGTCTCCGTACTGACCTCCGACAAGGTCCACGGCCACACCTGGCGCGACCCGAACGTCGTCCTGGTCATCGGCGGCCGCGGCGGCGAGACGGCGGCGTCGTCGAGCGGCTGGCTGCTGGGCCGGGAGCCCGACTATCCGGCGGCGGCGGTACGGGGCTGGGGCCTGCCCACGCCCGAGTACGGCGCCGGCACCGACGCGGGCTCCTCCGCACAGCTGCGCGCCGCCCAACTCGCCCGGCTCGGACCCCGGGTGGGCGACCTGGTGTGGGACATCGGCACCGGCAGCGGTGCGCTGGCGGTGGAGGCCGCGCGCTTCGGCGCCGCCGTGCTGGCCGTCGACTCGGACGCCGACGCCTGCGCCCGTACCACCGCGACGGCCCGCCGCTTCGGGGTGCAGCTGCAGGTCGTGCACGGCACCGCGCCGCAGGTCCTCGAGGACCTGCCGCAGCCCGACGTGGTGCGCGTCGGCACCGGCGGCGTACCGGTGGTGGCGGCGTGCGCGGCGCGCCGTCCCGAGCGCATCACGGCGCACGCCGGGACCCGGGACGAGGCCGAGGCGATCGGCCGGGAACTGGCCGAGGCGGGCTACGAAGTGGAGTGCTCGCTGCTGCAGTCCGTCGAACTCAACACCTCCGCCACGTCCGTATGGACGGAGCGCGAACGCGTGGTCGTCTTCCTGCTGGCCGCTTCGCGCCGCGCCTGAGCCGTCCTCCGCGGGTCTCGGCCCCCGGCCGAAGCGGAACGCCGGGGCAGGTAGGCTGGCGGATTGTGTGCCGTGCCCGGGGGGTTCGGCGCTTCGCGGGTGAATTGGGCAGACGCGTGGCGTTACTTGCAGTTTGCGCGGCCGCTGTCGGCGGCGTCCTGTCGGTTTGTCTGTGAAGCTGAACACTCGGGTCAGGTCGTGCCGCGCGGCGGGTGCGCTCGTTCTTGCTAAGGGCGGCCGGTTCGCCGTGCAAGGGGGCGCGGCGTGCCTGTGCGGCTGGAAGGAGCACGAGCGATGGGCGAGGGGTACGTACGCATGACTGACACCGGCAGCCTCCCGGAAGAGGGCCAGCCGGACCCGTCCGGCACCCACACTCCACCCCCGACCGCCCCCATCGCCGCGAGCCCGACTCCGGCGCCGGAGCCGATCGGTGATCCGCGCGTGGCGGCTCCGGTGAACTATGGCGACGGTGTGCACATGCAGCCGGCGGGTGTCGCGGCGCAGGCCGGGCCCACGGCTCAGGGGGTTGGCGCCCCGGTCCAGGGCGCGGGCGCCGCGGCCGCGGACTACGGCGTCGCGGCTCAGTCCCACGGCACCCCGGTCCAGGATGTCGCCGGCGGCGCGCCTGCGAGCGATGCAGGCGCGGCCCAGGTAGCTGACAACGGCGCCTCGATCCACGGCATCACGACCTCGACCACGGGCGAGACGACTCCCGCAGGCGGCACGGCGGCCCCGGCGCATGGCGACGGGCTTCCGGCGCATGGCGATGTGGCGGCCCAGGCTGCCGACGGCGCTGCTTCTGCGCATGGAGTCCCCGCTCAGTCGGCCGGCCACGTAGACGTCCAGGCCGCCGCCCATGGCCAGACTCCCGAAGAGGCGCAGGTTGCCGGCGAATCCGCCGAGGCCCGGCCCGTCGGCTACGACCCCGGGGACGAGGGGCAGGGCCAGGAAGACGACCTGCTGTACCTCCCCGGCGCCCAGGGCGCCTGGAGCGAGCAGCCGCGCGGCGACTCCGCGACGGCGGGCGCCACGGTCGGCGGGACGGTACCCGGCCGACAGCCCGCCGCAGCCGGCGGCACCCCGCCCGGCGGCACGCCCGCGCGCCGCCCCCTGCACCTCGGCCCGCCGGTACCGGACCAGTCCGGCGGCGTAGTCCGCTCTTTGGCCGACCGCGGCCCGGCCCACGGCCGCGGTCGGCCAAAG
>NZ_JAAKZV010000613.1 GCF_011044975.1 Streptomyces coryli
GCCGGGGGGCGCGGGCCGTTCTGCGCCGGGGAGCGTACGCCGTCCGGGCCGGCCTCCGCGCCGGGCGGGCGGGTGTGCAGCACCTCCTGGACGTAACGCGCCTGGCGCAGCAGCTGCCGCACCCGGCGCCAGGGGGCGTCCTGCCACTCGCTCACCGCCGCTTCGGCGGCGGTCCCGTCCTGCAGGCCGGGCGCGGTGGCGGAGAGGCCGCGGGCGAGGGCCTCGGCGTTGTACGGGCGGCTGGCGCGCGCCAGCGGCAGCGCGGCGGTGGCCTCGGCGAGGCGGCGGCGGGAGGTCTCGGCGAGCGGCAGCAGCGCTTCCGCCGGGGCGTCGGCGGCGGCCGAGAGCGGGGTTTCCGAGGCGAGTACGGCGGCGGCGTCGGCCACCGCGTGGTAGCGGGCGGAGCCGATGGCCTGCAGCGCGGCGGTGTGCGCCTTGCTGCGGGCGAGGCCGAGGCGGCGCTGCAGCAGCGCGGCGGCGCGGGCGGCGCCGAGGCCGCGGGCGGGGGGCGGTCCTGGCT
>NZ_JAAKZV010000067.1 GCF_011044975.1 Streptomyces coryli
GCCCGCCCGTACCAAGGAGCACCACCATGGAATTGCTGACCAAGCAGCCGACGATGAAGCTGCCCGCCGAATGGTTCACCGGCGACGCCTGGGCCGACGTGATCCACCGCGGCGAGGAGCCCTCCCGGGCCCGCGCCAACGCGGTGCGTTTCGCCCCCGGCGCCCGCACCGCCTGGCACAGCCACGGCCTGGGCCAGACCCTCTACATCGTCGAGGGCATCGCCCTGATCCAGTCCCGCGCCGGCGAGATCCTCGAGGCCCACCCGGGCGACGTGATCTGGACCCCGCCGGGCGAGGAGCACTGGCACGGCGCCGCCCCGGACCACTTCATGACCCACATCGCCCTGTGGGAGACCGACGAGGTCGCCTGGCTCGACCACGTCACCGACGCCGAGTACGGCGGGCCGCGCACAAGCACCCGCCGCTGACCCGACCCGCCGGTCCGGTCCGGTCCGTCAGAACATGCCATTGGCGTTCGCCGACTTGGCCGGCACCGCCTGAATGACGTCCCAGTGCTCGACGACCTTCCCGTCCTCCAGCCGGAAGTAATCCGCCAGCGCCTGGCCGGGGTTGTCCGGGTTGCCCGGCTCCAGGTCCAGGTGGGAGTGGGTGACCACCATGTCGCCCTCGGCGATGACGCGCTTGATGTCGAGCCTCAGCTCCGGGTACGCGCCGCGCAGCCACCGCACGAAGCCGATGAAGGCCTCAGGACCGTCGGCCGCGTCGGGGTTGTGCTGGACGTAGACCGGGCCGAAGTGGTCGGCGATCGCCCGCTCCGGGTCGCCGGCGAAGGCGGTGCGGTAGTAGTCGACGACGATCTGCTTGTTGCGCTCGATGTCAGACATGAAAAATGCTCCGATTCTGCTCGGGAGGATTCCCGGGAGAACGGAGCCTTGGATAAGGCAAGAGAGAAGTACCGGGAATCCAGGATGCTTCGACTGGATCGGCCCGCGCGCGGAAAACTCAGGCGGCTGGGCCGGCCGCCTCGCGCTGGTACAACTATCCCTTGCCGATCACACAGGGTGATCGTACGGCGGGATCTACCGCAACCTGTGCGGCGATTTCCCCTCGCACTTTCACGCTACGTGCCGCCACCGCCGGCGGCGACCGGCCGAAGGTCCCCCGTCGCAGAGCCCTTCGCCCTCACCATCGCCGGGAACCCGAGGAATCGTTTCTGCTACGCGCATGCGTGCCGCCGCCATGCCCGTCCACCAGTCGTAACTCGTCGCACCACACGCAGGCACCGGGCTCATGCCGAGGCGCGTTGAGCCATGTCATGACGCTGAGCAGGCCCAGGATCTCCGGGGTGGGGGACGGGGTCTCGATTGCATCCATGCACCGACCAACGAAGCTCCGGAGGCCGGGACACGGCGGTCGGGCCGACTGTAAGACAACCCGTCACTGATGAACACGATCGTTCAGAGGTACGTCAAAGCACGACCGTTGACGGTCGCCCGTACAACGTTGAAGAATGTGCGACACCTTTCTGACAACGTTGTCCAGCCCGAGAGGACCCTCCGTGCCGCACCACCCTCCCCCGGTCGATCGCCGACGGTTCCTGCAGCTCATCGGCCTTGCGGGCGCCGTCACCGCGCTACCCGCCGCGCTGGGCGGCGCGGCGGCGCGGGCCGCCGGGGGCGCCGACACGCCGCCCGACGAGATCGCCGCCACGTACCACCGCGTCCTGCTGCACCACACCAAGTGGTCCGAGACGCAGTGGGACGCGACCAAGGGGCACTACACCAACAAGGACTTCGGCTTCGCCGTCGTGCTCGGCAATGCGGTGCTGCTCACGCACGGCAGCTACGACGCGGACGTCGCCGGGATCGACCGCGAGACCCTCAAGAAGCGCACCCTCGCCTCCATCCGCCACTTCGCCGCGTCGAACCGGCTCACCGGCGGCACGGAATGGGGCCGCAAGCTGTTCTTCGACACGACCTTCCAGTCGTACTTCATCCTCGCCGCCCGCCTGCTCTGGGACGACCTGGACGGCACCACCCGTAAGAACATCGACACCATCACCCGCGAACAGGCCGCCTACACCACCTCGCTGGGCACCGGCGACGACCCGGACTCCGGCGACTGGACGCCGAACGGGCTGAAGGGCCGCTACATAGGCGACACCGCGCTGGAGGAGATGGGGCTCTACGCGCAGACCCTCGCGCCCGCCCTCGCCTGGGCGCCCGACGACCCGCGCGCCGCCGCCTGGTCGGACGGCTACGGCACCTGGTCCCGTAACGAGGCCGGACTGCCGCCCGCCGACCTCGCCAACCCGGCCCGGGTGGACGGCGTCGCCGTCTCGGAGAACACCGCCCACAATCTCTACGACACCTTCATCGTGGAGAACCACGAGTCCTTCGGCCCGCACTACCAGGAAGAGCTGTGGCGCACCTCCGCCCGTAACTCGATCCACTTCCTGACGGCACAGCAGCCGCTGCCCGAGGTCCTCACCCGCCAGCCCAACGCGGACCCGCTCTGGCGCACCCTGCTCGGCGTCATGAGCGACGCCGGCGAGCCGCTGATGCCGATGGTCAACGACCGCGAGCACCTCTACGGCCGGGACGTGATCCCGCTGGCCTTCCTGGCGCAGGTGGCGGGCGATCGCGCCGCCGCGCGGGCGGAGCAGGAGCTGGCCGAGCGGCTGGAGGCGTACCAGAAGTACCCGCCCGAGTACCGGCTCGCGAAGTTCTCCGGCGAGCCCAAGTACGAGCCGGAGGCCCGGGCCGAGGTCGCGATCAGCTATCTGCTGCACGTCTGGGCGGCGGCCGAAGGACGGCAGGTGCAGCCGCTGTCGCGGGCCGAGTTGTTCGCGCAGGCGTCCGGGGTGACGGACTTCGGCACCGGGCCCGGGCTGGTGTCGCACCAGTCGCCGGCGGCGTGGGCCGGGGCCGTATCGAAGGCCGGGTTTGTGAAGTTCGCCTGGCAGCCCGCCCATGACGACTGGCTGTTCAGGCTCAGCGGCGGCACGCCGATGTTCCTGCCGGACACGGGCGCCAAGGTCGAGCGGCGGGCGGTCAGGGCGTACGGGAAGGTGCGCGACGGCTTCGACGGCTCCGCCACGATGCTGCGCCTCGACAGCGGCTACGCGGGATTCACGACCCTGCCGACGGGTGCCGTCGTCTACGCGAGCAGCGGAACGGGCGCGGGGGAGGGGCGCCTTGAGGTGCACAACCTCACCATGCCGGGGGTGGCGGGCCTCGACGGCTCCCGCACCTACCGGTTCGAGGAGGGCGAGGCGACGGTCCGCGCGCAGGACGCCTCCGCCGAGGCCAAGGCCACCGGACGCGTCGACCGGCTGACCTTCGACCGCACCTCGGTGCGGCACCTGCGCATGCTCGGCGTCCGCCCCGACCCCACCTACGGCTACTCGCTTTACGCCTTCGAGGCGCGCGCCGATGCCGACGGTACGGACCTGGCCCGTGGCAAGGCCGCCACCGCGTCCTCCGCCGAAAGCGGCAGGGGTGCGGAGCTCGCGGTCGACGGCGACGCCGCGACCCGCTGGGCGGTGGCGAAGGCCGAACGCCCGCGCGCTGACAGCTGGCTGGCCGTCGACCTCGGCGACGCCCAGGACATCGCGGAGGTCACCCTGCGCTGGGAGGCCGCCGCGGGGCGTGGCTATCGCATCCAGGGCTCCGCCGACGGCAAGGACTGGACCGACCTGGTGACCGGGCCGACCCCGTCCGCCCGCAGCCGCGGCGGCTGGCTGGACATCGACGGCCGGGCGGGTGTCGTCGTACGCGGCACGGAGCAACCACTGGCCGTGTACGGCGACACGATCGTCCTGGCGGACGGCGCGGCGGAGCCCGTCGTGATCGAGGGATTCGCGGACGCTTCCGCTACGGCGCTGCGTGCCGCCGCGCGCAAGGCGGCGCCGGTGGCCGAGCAGGCGGAGGTGCGGGCGGCGCTCACCGATGACCATCTGAGTCTCTTCAACCTTTCCGGAGACCAGGCCGCCACCCGTATCGAGGTGCCCCAACCCGGCCGTGAGCTGCTGGTCTTCGAGGGCGAGCAGACCGTCAGCGGCGAGGGCACGACCTACGAGGCCCGACTGGAGGCCGGCGCCGCGGTGCTGCTCCCGCCCCGCTTTAAGCTCTCCTCGCCGTCGGGCGCGGCGCTGCCGGCCGGGCTGCGGGTGCGGGTGGAGGACGGCGCGCGGCTGCGCCTGTCCGGGGCCAGTTGCCGGGTGCGCGTCGAGGGGCAGGGACACAGCACGGTCGCGTCGGTACGGGCCGGCCGGGAGACCACGGTCACCGTGCCTGGCGCCGTGGCGTACCCCCACGACGACTTGGCCCTGGGCCGCAATGTCTTCCCCACCAGCCCACTGCCGGACGGCATGTCGGACCCGGCCGCGGCGGTCGACGGCGACCCGGCGACGGCGTGGCGCCCCGGCAGGGACGGCCGCCTGGTCGTGGACCTGGGCGCCGAGCGGCAGATCCGCACCGTGGAAGGGGAATGGACCACGGCGGGCGCCCCGGCCGCAACGGTTGAATTCAGTAAGGACGGCATCGACTACCGCGACGCGGGACGCCTTTCGGGGCGCGGACGCACGCGGACGCTCGACGCCACGGGTTCGGCGCGCTACGTCGCCCTGCGGGTGGACGGCACGCCCGACAGCGGCGCGAAGCTGATGCGGCTGTCGGTGCGCTGAGGTCAGCGGCTCAGTGACTGCTCAGCGGCTTGCCGTACTTGAGCGCGGAGGCCGGGGACGGGAGGCCGAGGGAGGTGGGGTGGAACGCCGTTGAGCCGTTGGCCGATGCGGCGGGGAAGAGCCACACCGCGCCCGCCGAGGCGTTCTCGCCGGGCGAGCCGACCGTGACGTCCGGGACGCCGTTGCGGTCGTAGTCCGCCGTGGCGGCCGCGGCGCCGAAGGCGTCGCCCGCCTCGGCGACTCCCGGTACGTTGGCCGAATCCTGGTTCCAGGCAACGGCCTTGGCCGCGCCGGCGGAGTCGAGCAGGCCCTGCGCGCTGCCGCTGAGCCGGGTCACGGCACCGGCCCCCGCCCGGTCGCCGATGGCCTCGCCGGGAGCGCCGGCGAGCAGGTCGTCGCGGCCGTCGCGGTTGACGTCCGCGACGCCCAGGGCGGCGCCGAAGCGGTCGCCGGCCTCGGCCACGCCCGGCACCCCGGCGGTGTCCTGGTAGAGGGTCTCCGTACCGGTGCCGAACCAGTTGCCCGCGGCGGCATCTCCGTAATGGAGGTGGATGCCGCCGCCCTTGGCGACCGCCTCGGGGCCGCAGGGATCGTCGATGTTCTCGTCGGCGATCTCGCGGCACTCGCCGAGCGCCAGGTCGTCGTTGCCGTCACCGTTGAAGTCGCCGGCGGCGAGCGCTGTGACGCCCGCGTTGTCGGTGTTCCAGACGTTGGCCAGCTGCGACGCGCCCGCGTCCCAGCTCCACACGCGTACGTGGGACTGGGTGAAGGGGTCGCCCGCGGTCCAGTACCCGACCGCCAGCTCGGCCCTGCCGTCGTTGTCGAAGTCGCCGGTGGTGAGGATCGGGGCGCGGCCGCCCATGGGGGCGGCGACGACGGTGCTGACCACGCTGTCCTCACCCAAGATGACGCGGGCGACGACCTTGTCGGTGCCGCCGATCAGGATCTCCAGGTTGTCGTCGCCGGTCATTTCGGCCGCGGCGACGGACTTCCCGTACGCCGCCGACGCCGCCGGGCCGCTGAGGACGTTGGCCCCCGGCCCCGGGCCGCCGGGCGCGCCGGTCACGACGGTGACCAGCCCGGCATCCGTACCGCGGTCGGTGACGTCCTCCCCGGGTACGCCGGCCAGCAGCTCCGCGATGCCGTCGCCGCTGGTGTCGGCGAGGGTCACGGAGGCGCCGAAGCGATCGCCCGCCTCCGGGGTCCCGGGCACCTCGGCGGTGGCCTGGCTGATCCGGATGCTGCCGTGCTTGCCCACGCCCTTCGGGCCGCCGAAGACGACGTTCACATATCCGGCCTTCGCCGCGCCGCCGACGGTTCCGTCCGGGACGCCGACGGCGAGGTCCGCGTAGCCGTCACCGTTGAAGTCACTGGTCTCGGGCGGCGGCGCGGCCGACGTGCTGCCGGGCAGCAGCACGATCCCCGCGGTGGCCGCCGCGGCGGCGACGGCGATGGCGGTCCGGAGGCGGAGGGTGTACGACACGGGTGGCTCCAACCGGTTCGGCAGGTGACGCGGATGTGTACCCCGTGTGACTGCCGAAGGATGCGCCGGGTTGTACGCAGTAAAGCGGAGATGGCGGGCCCGGGCGTCAGGTCGTGTAGCCGCCGTCCACGGCGAGGGTGGTGCCGGTGACGTAGCGGCCGCCGGGGCCCGCGAGATAGGCCACCGCGGCGGCGATGTCGGCCGGCTCGCCGTAACGGCCCAAGGCGGTGAGGGCGCGCTGGAAGTGGGCCGTCTCTCCGTCCGCGGGGTTCATGTCCGTGTCGATCGGACCCGGGTCCACGAGGGTGGCGGTAATGCCGCGCGGGCCCAGCTCGCGGGCGAGGCCCTTGGTCAGCCCGAGCAGCGCGGACTTCGCCGTCGCCTGCAGGACGAAGTTCGCGCCGGGCACGCGCCCGTTGAAGCACGAACCGATGGTGATGATCCGCCCGCCGTCGCCAAGATGCGGGGCGGCAGCCTGGGCGGCCAGGACCACCGATTTCACGTCCACGGCGAGCACCCGGTCCAGCTCCGCCGCCGACACCTGCGCCAGCGAACCGTAGGCGAGATAGCCCCCATTGCTGACCAGAATGTCGATGCCGCCCAGCTCCCGCACCGTCCGCTCCACCGCCTCCGCGGCCGCCTCCGGCCGGGCCAGGTCGGCCTCAATGATGAGGGCCCGGCCGCCCCCGGCCTCGATCTCCTTGGCGACCTCGCGTGCTTCGTCGGCCGCCTGTACGTAGGTAAGCGCCACCGCCGCGCCGTCACCGGCCAGCCGCCGTGCGATCGCCGCGCCGATGCCGCGACTGCCGCCGGTCACCAGCGCCACCTTGCCTGTCAGTTCGCTCATGCCGCTACGCTAAAAGTTGACACCGGTGTCAGATTCAAGTCCTCGGGCAGAGCGCAGGGGTGGGATGTGCGGATCGGCGAACTGGCACGGCGCAGCGGCGTGAGTGAGCGCTCGCTGCGCTATTACGAGAAGCAGGGCCTGCTCACGGCCGAACGCACCCCGGGCGGCCACCGCGAGTACGGCGACTGGGCCGTCGACCGGGTCATCCGCATCCAGACCCTCTACGCCGCGGGCCTGAACAGCAAGAAAATCGCCCTGCTGCTGCCGTGCCTGAAGGACGGCGACGGCGCGCCGAGCGAGGCCGCCACGCCCCGGCTGGTCCGCGAACTCACCGCGGAACGCGCCCGCATCGACCGTACGATCACCGAACTGCTCCGCTCGCGCGAGGTCCTGGACGAGGTCATCACGACCGCGACCGCCACTCCGTAGGGATCAGCGCAGGACCACACCCTCCAGCATCAGCTGCAGCACCCGGGTGCCGGCGTCGCGGCCCGGTGCCGAGTTCTCGCGTACCCAGCCCGCGGCGGTCAGGAGGTCGAAGAGCTCGTCGGGGGTGAGGTCGGCCCGGACCCGGCCCGCGTCCTGTGCGGCGCGCAGCAGGTCGGCGCCGCAGCGGTGCATCGCCGCGCACGCCACGTGGGAGGGCGTGCCCTCGTCGTACATCGCCTCGGTGAGGATGCCGACCAGGCCGCGGAAGGTGCTGATGTGCGCGACGGCCTGCTCCATCCAGTGGGTGAGCGCGTCAAGCGGGTCGGTGGCCGCGTACGCGCCGGCCTCGGCGACGAGCGTGTCCAGGCCGTCGCGGGTGGCGGCCTCCACGAGGGCGGCCCGGGTGGGGAAGTGCCGGTAGAGGGTGCCGATGGCGACGCCCGCCTGGCTCGCGATGTCCTCGAGGGAGGCGTCGGAGCCGGTGGCCGCGAAGGCCTTGCGGGCCGCGGCGAGGATCGTGTCGTAGTTGCGCCGGCCGTCCGCCCGCTTGGGGCGCTGGGCGATGTAGGGCGTCGTCGCCGCCATGGCCGTTCCTCCCGCTGTTGACTACATGAGGCTGCCTCAGCTTAACTGACGCCGTTAACCTGAGGTGGCCTCACGTTAGGTGATGGGGGTCATCCGTCGATTGACCGTCGAGGAGGCACCCGTATGTCCACCGAAACCAGCCCGCCCTCCGGGCCGACCGCCCAAGCCCCGCCTGCCGCCTGGGGTCTTGTGCTGCTCGCACTCGTCGGCGCGGAGTTCATGCTCCAGCTCGACGGCACCATCGTGAACGTTGCGCTGCCCGGCGTCCAAGCCGACCTCGGCCTGAGCGTCACCGGCGCCTCCTGGGTGCTCAACGGCTTCTTCCTCGCCTTCGGCGGCCTGCTGCTGCTCGCCGGGAGGGTCGGCGACGTGCTCGGTCACCGCCGGGTCTTCCTCGCCGGCGTCGCCCTGGTCGGCTCCGCCTCGCTGCTCGCCGGTCTGGCCCCGAACTTCCCGGTCCTACTGACCGGCCGCGTGCTGCAGGGTGCCGGGGCCGCGATGGCGGGGCCGGCCGGACTGGCGCTGCTCACCGCCGAGTTCGAGGGGGAGCGGCGGCAGCGGGCCTTCGGCCTGTACTCCACCGTCACCGGCCTCGGCGCCGCCGCCGGCATGATCCTCGGCGGGGTGCTGACCTGGGCCGGCGACTGGCGCTGGACCCTGTTGGTGAACGTGCCCATCGCCCTGGCCATCGTCCTGACCGCCGCCAAGGTGCTCACCCGCACCGCCGCCCCGACCGCGCGCCGCCCCCTCGGCCTCGCCGCAGCCGTCCTGGTGACCGGAGCCCTGACCGCCCTCGTCTACGGTCTGGTCCGCGCCGCCGAGGCCGGCTGGAGCGACACCGGCACGCTGCTCGCACTCGGCGCCGCCGTCGTCCTGGCCGCCGCCCTGCTCGCGGTCGACGCGCGCGCGGCCGACCCCCTGCTCCCGCTACGGATCTTCGCGCACCGCGAGCGCGCGGGCGGCTTCCTCGGCCTGATCCTGCTGGCCGCCGTGCTGACCGCGTTCCTGTTCTACGTGGTCCAGTACCTGGACGCCGTCCTCGGCTTCGGGTCCCTCGAACGCGGCCTGGCCATCCTGCCGTTCGGCCTCGGCATGCTCGCCACCACCCAGCTGCTCACCAAGTACCTGGCCGGGATCGGCGCCAAGGCCCGCGGCGTGCTCGGTCTCGCCGTGGTCGCCGCCGCCGTGCTGTGGCTGACCCGGCTGGACGGCGCCAGCGGCTACGCGGCCGATGTCCTGCCGCCCATCGTCGTCCTCGGCATCGGCGTCGGCCTGGCGATCGTCCCGGTGAACATGACCATCCTCGCCACCTCCCGGCCCGAGGACACCGGCATCACGGCGGGCATCCTGCAGGCCGCGCTCACGGTCGGCGGCACCATCGGGCTCGCGGTCCTGCTCATCCCGTTCACGTCGGGTAGCGGCGAGCCCGCCGACACGATCTCGACCCTGTTCTGGTGGGCGACCGGGATCGCCGTGGCGGCGGTGCTCGTCGTGGGCGGATTCTGGTTCGGCGGCCGACCGGCGAGCGGCGATGAGCAGGACGGGTAGCGAGCCGGCCCGAGCCGTCAACGCCGGATCGCCGCCACCGCGACCGTCGTCGACAGCAGGCACAGCACCAGGCACAGCGGCGAGTAGAGCACCGAGTTCCAGTGCCGGAACTCGGCGGCGGCACCGGCATTCATGAAGTAGCCGCCGATGCCGCGGACGAGCATGACCGCGGCGAGGACGGCCATGCCGGTGAGCTGGAGCCAGTCCGGGCCGATCTTCGGGAGGGTGCCGTTGACCATGAGGGTGAGCACCCCGCCCCCGACCAGCGCGGCCCCGATGAGCACGGTCACCAGCGGGGGCGGCATCTCGCCGGTGTCGATGCCGGCGATCGTCTTGGTGAAGGTCACCTTGTCGCGCCACGGCCAGGGCGTGGCAGCCCAGATGAAGTGGAAGATGCCGATCACCACGAGGATGAGGGTGAGCAATCCGGGGACCAATGTGCGGATCATGCGTCCGCCTTTCCACGTGCTGCCAGCCACTCGCGGCCGATGGAGCGCATCAGCGCCGGGTACACGCCGACGTACCGGAAGGGCTTGATCGCCGCCATGTAGAGCGCGCCGAGGAACCCGTTCGGCTTCACCAGGACGGCCATCTGACCGCGGTAGCCGCCGGATTCGTCCGGGACCCAGCCGATGTGCATCACCGCGTGCACCGTCTTGTTGCCCATCTCGGCGGCCCACTCGTCGTCCCGCTGATAGAGGGAGGTGAACGGGGACTCGCCGAGGCCGGGACCTCCCGGCCCCTCGCGAAGGTCTGCCGGCAACCGGTCGCGCAGGGACGCCACCCGGGCGCCGACGCCCGTACCGGAGGAGTCCCAGCCGAGCAGCGCGCCGAGCTTCCAGCGGACGGCGAAGAGCACGCGGGAGACCAGGTCTTCGCCGTTCACTCCGCCGCGGATTCCGTCGGCGATCTGGTGCACCAGCAGCGGCAGGTCGTCGGGGCCGCCGGGGGTGGGCAGCGCCCACACGTCCTCGACCGTGAAGTCGTCGGCGATCTCGTGGATCCGCCACGGGCGGTCGGTGTGCGCAGTTCTCGGAAGCCTCATGCCGACGGTCATCTCACTCACTCCGTCCATCTGTACGGTAGCGTATAAATGGCAGGCTAGCCCATTTATACGCAGGCGTATATTCGACGAAAGGTGAGGTGGAGCACATCGTGGCCACGGCACGCACGCCCCGTGAGCGGTGGATCGAGGAGGGGCTGCGCGCGCTGGCCGACGGCGGCCCCGACGCCGTCCGCATCGAGGCGCTGGCCAAGCGGCTCGGTGTCACCAAGGGCGGCTTCTACGGGTTCTTCGCCGACCGCGGCGCGCTCCTCGACGCGATGCTCGACACGTGGGAGCGGGAGAGTACCGACGAGGTCATCGAGCGCGTCGAGCTGGAGGGCGGCGACCCGAAGACCAAGATCCACCGGGCGGGCCGGCTGACCTTCTCCGACGACCGCCTGCGCCCCATCGACCTCGCCGTCCGGGACTGGGCCCGGCGCGACGAAGCGGTCGCCGAGCGGCTGCGGCGCGTCGACAACGTACGCATGAATCTGCTGCGCGAGATGATCGGCACCTTCTGCTCCGACCCCGACGAGGTCGAGGCGCGCAGCCTGCTCGCCTTCTGCGTGGCGATCGGTGAGCAGTTCCTCGCCGCCGACCACGAAGGCCGCACCCGCGCCCAAGTCCTCGCCCGGGCCGCCGATCTGCTCCTCGACCGCCCCTCCGGGGCAGGCCGCACCCCCTGACGCGGATCCTTCGTGCGGCCGCTACTTCGGCTGCTGCTGGGTCGCGCAGTGGATGCCGCCGCCGCCCTCGCCGAGCGTGTCGACCGGGAGCTGGACGACCTCGCGGCCCGGGTAGAGGTCGCGCAGGATGGCGGCGGCGTCGCGGTCGGCGCGGCGGTCGCCGAAGCGGGGCAGGATGACGCCGTCGTTGACGACGTAGTAGTTGACGTAACTGGCGAGGAACTCCTCGCTGTGCCCGGTCAGGTGGCCGGGCTCGGGCAGGTCCACGATCTCGAGCCGCTTGCCGTCGGCGTCGACGGCGTCGCTCAGCACCGCGCGGGCCTGGTCGTACGCGCGCCGCCACACGTCCTTGGGGGCGCCGTCGGCGGGCTTGCTCATGACGACGACGCCGGGCTCGGAGAAGCGCGCCAGCGCGTCGATGTGGTAGTCCGTGATGTCCTTGCCCTTGACGCCCTTCACCCAGATTACCTCGGTGACGCCGAAGAGGTTCTGGAGCGCCTTCTCGATGTCGTCCCGGGACTTGCCGGGATTGCGGTTGCGGTTGACCCAGGAGCTCTCGGTCGCGAGCAGGGTGCCCGCGCCGTCGACCTCGAGCGCGCCGCCCTCGCCCGTGATCGGGGCCTTGATCCGCCTGATGTCCGCGTGGTCGAGGACGGCGCGGGCGACGGTGGCGTCGTGGCGGTGGGGCTGCTTGTTGCCCCAGCCGTTGAAGTTCAGATCGACTCCGGCCATGCCGCCTTCCGGCCCGCGTACGAAGGACGGGCCGGTGTCGCGCATCCACAGATCGTCCACCGCGGCGGGCAGCACCTCGACGCCGCTGCCGCACGCCTTCCGGGCGGCCTTCGCGTCCGCCTGATTGGCCAGGAGTGTCACCGGCTCGAACTCCGCGATCGCCCGCGCGATGCCGGCGATGTCGTCGCGTACGCCGTCGACATCCGGGCCCCAGATGCCCCGGGTGGGCCAGGCCATGAAGGTGCGCTCGTGCGGCTCCCGCTCCTCGGGCATGCGCATTCCGGCAGCGGCAGTGGCAGCCGCGGGCGCCGCCCGCTCCGCCTCGTCCCGCGCCTGGTCCGGCTCTTTCCGGCCGCAGGCGCTCAGCAGCCCGCCGAGGGCCGCGAGGGCGCCGGTCTGCAGCATCTTGCGGCGGTGAAGAACCATGATCTACTCCCTGACTGAAAATTTAGTCAGGCCCAGAATACGGCATCATGAGATCTCCAGCCCGCTGTGATCGCCCCGGGAGCGCTGATGCCGGACAGGCCCACCCAGATCCTTCAAGCCACGGCCCGCCTCATCGCCCACCGCGGCGTGCGCGGGCTGCGCGTGGAGGAGGTCGCGGCCGAGGCGGGCGTGTCGACCGCGCTGATCTATTACCACTTCAAGAACCGCGCGGGCCTACTCCGGCACACCCTGGACTTCATCAACCGGCGCGCCATCCGCTACACCGAGCCCGACGTCCGTGCCCCCGATCCCCGCGCCCAGCTGACCGATATGCTCCTGATGGAGCTGCAGGACGACCCGTCCGTACGGGAGAACAGCGCGGCCTGGGGCGAGTTGCGGGCCACGGCTGTCTTCGACTCCGGTCTCCACGAGGAACTGGCCGCCGCCACCACGGCCTGGGTCACGGATGTGGCGGACCTGATCCGCCAGTCCGAGGCCGCCCAGGACACGGACCCGCAGGCCGCCGCCGAACGCCTCGTCGCTCTGGTCGAAGGCCTCAGCCAGCAGTGGCTGAGCCGCACGCTCACGCTCGAGCGCGCCCGCGAGCTGCTCCGCTCCGCCGTCGACCGCGAGCTGCGCTGACGGCACCGCGCTGCACCGCGTGCAGCGCCACGGCGGTCAGCGTCCCCGCCACCACGCCGCTGCCGAGCACCGTCCGCACCCACCCCGGGAACGCGTCGTAGAGCCCGGGCGCGACCACCGGCGCCAGCCCGACGGCGAGGGCGAGCGCCGCCACCATCGACTGGCCGCGGTCGGCGAGGTCCCCGCGGTGCAGCATGTCCGCGCCCATCACGGCGATCATCGCGTACACGACGAGCCCCGAGCCGCCGACCACCGGCGCCGGGATGCCCGCGAGCAGCCGGGACAGTGGCGCGAGCAGGCCGGCCGCGAGCAGCAGCGCGCCCGCCGCCGCGGTGACGTAGCGGCTGCGTACGCCGGTGAGCTTGGTGATGCCGACGTTCTCGGAGCTGGTGACCATCAGCGAGCCGCCGAAGACGCCGCCTAGCAGGGATACGGCCGCGTCCGCCCGCGCGACCCGCGGCACGTCGCGCTCCGGGTGCGGGTCCCGGCCGACGGTCTCGCTGTTGAGCACCGTCTGGCCGGTGATCTCCGCGAGCGTGGTGAGGCTGAAGATCAGCAGCGGCAGCGCGGCAAGCAGGTCGAACTGCGGGGCGCCGTACGGGAACGGGTCCGGCAGCGCCATCCCCGACCCCTCCGCCGGAGCGAAGTCCCCGAGCCCGGTCACCACCGCGACGAGCGTCCCGACCACCATGCCGATCAACACCGCCGTCTGCCGCCACACCCCGCGCAGCAGCACGTACGCGGCGAAGGTGGCGCCGATGGTGATGCCCGCGAGGGCGACGGCGGCGCGCCCCGGATGCCCCTCGGGGCCGGTGACCAACTGCGCCGCCACCCGCACCATCGCGATGCCGATGAGCAGCACCGTCACGCCCATCACCAGCGGCGGGAAGAGCCGCACGATACGGGCGTAGAGCGGCGTCACGGCAAGCAGCAGCAACGCCGCCAGCAGCACCGAGCCGCTCGCCACCGCGGGCCCGTGATCCTGCGCGATCTGCAGGAACAGCGCCGCCGCGGCCCCGCCCGGCAGCATCACGAACGGCAGCCGCGCGCCGACCCCGTACCGCCCGAGGGACTGCAGCAGCGCCCCGAGCCCGCACAGCACCAGCACGGCGCTGAGCAGCGAGGCGGTGCGGGCGGGGGAGAGGTGCAGGGCGGTGGCGGTGAGGAAGACCGTGGAGATGGGCGCCGCGACCATTGCCAGCACGTGCTGGACGGCGAGCGGCGCGAGGCGGTGCAGCGGCACGCGCTCGTCGACGGGGTCGATGGCGTCGGCGGGCTTGGAGCTTGCGGGCGGGGTCACAGCCACGGCAGCTCCTCGGCCGCGTAACGGTAGGAGCGGAAGACCGCGTTGGGCGCGGACGGGAAGAGCGAGCGGACCTCGCTCTCCTCGTACGGCGCGAACTGCGGCACCACGTACTCCCAGCACAGATAGCCGTCCGCGGTCACCTCGAAGAGGCGCCCGGCGGGGGAGTCGGTGACGAGGGTGTTGCCGTTCGGCAGCCGCTGGGCGGAGCCCATGAACGGCGCGAAGAAGGACTCCCTCGCCGGATCGTGGTACTCCCACACGACCTTGCCGCTCGCCCGCTCGATCTCGATCACGCGCGAGTACGGGACGTCGGAGCCGCGCCGGAAGACGCCGTTGTCGAAGACAAGGAGATTGCCGTTCGGCAGCTCGGTGGGATGGTGCTGCTGGGAGACGGCGCCCGGGTCCGTACGCCACACCACCTCGCCCGTGGCGCGGCTGATCACGATCACGGCGGAGGTGCTGCGCAGCGAGGCGACGATGTCGCCGTCGGCGAGTTCCGCCACGGAGTTGATGAGCGGCCAGTGCTCGCGGGCGTAATGCGGGTGCAGCGGGAAGTCGTTCCGGTCGAGGTGCTCGGCGGCGCGCCACTCCCACCGCACGGTGCCGTCGGCGTCGAGTTCCTTGATGGTGTCGGCCCATACGGTGCCGCCCCCGGCCTCCGTGCCCGGCACCCCGCCGCGCACCGCGGCCGCGGCCGCGCCGGTGAGCGGCTCCAGGGCGGTGTAGAGGATGCGGCCGTCGTCGAGGTGGTTGGCGTCGTGGTGCTGCAGCGGGTCGCGGTGCTCGCGCAGCACGGTGCCGTCCGGGGCGGCCTGCAGCATGACGCCGCCGCGGTACTTGTGCCACATCGGGAAGTGCGCGGACTCGCCGGGCAGCACGCCGTTGTAGGCGAGATTCCCGCCGGGGAGGATGCGGGCGTGCCGGCCCGGACGGTACGGCAACCGCCACTCGTGCACGGCCCGACCGTGCAGGTCGACGAGGTAGACCTCGCCGGTGCCGGTGAGCGGGGCGTAGAGGGTGTGGCCGGGGAAGGCGGCGGAGTCGTCCAGGGCGATGAGTCCGGTGCCGCGACGGCGGCGGGAGTTCTGGTCGATACGTGGCATGGCGAGTGCAGGCCCCCAAGGTGTGCCGGTGCTGTCAAAGTTTCTTTGATACGAGCAATTGGGTTAGAACTTAGGGGGCGTTTGTGACAGCGGCGTTGCAGCCGTACGAAGCCCTGTTCTGCGGGTGCGTAGGCTGCTGGCAGCGGAGGGGAGTTCGGGGATGGCGGACGAGGAGAGCGGCGGGCCGCGCGTGGGCGCGGGCATCCGCCGGCGGCGCAGGTCGCTGGACCTGACGCTGGCGGAAGTGGCCGCCCGCTCGGGCCTGTCGGCCCCGTTCCTCAGCCAGATCGAGAACGACCGGGCGCGCCCGAGCATGCGCTCGCTACAGCTGGTCGCGGACGCCCTCGGCACCACGGCCGTACAGCTGCTCGCCGCGGCCGAGCCCGCCCGCGAGGTCGACGTCGTACGGTCCGCCGAGGCGTCGGCGCTGGACGCGGCGGACGACGCCCGGGTCCGCCCGCTGGTGCGGGGCCATCACCAGCTGCACGCGCTGGAGTTCACCGGCGACCACGACGGGGCGCGGGAGTTCCGGCACCGTAACGACGAGCTCATGTACGTGGCCGACGGCGCCGCGGAGGTCGAGGCGGAAGGCCGCAGCTACCGCCTCGCCCGCGGCGACACCCTCTACCTCACCGGTGGCGTCCGCCATCGCTGGCGGGCGACCGCGCCGGGCACGCGGGTGCTGCTGGTCGCCGTAGCCGACCACATCGAGGCAGCGGCGGACCCGCGGGCCTGACAAGGGTCAACCGCTCAGATACGGCCGGGTGGTGCCGATCGCGTCGCGAAGCGGTCGATGGCTGCGACGACGGCCGACGCGGTCTCGCCGCCGCCCGCACCGTGGCCCTCGCGCTCGATGACGGTCAGCTCCGCGTCCGGCCAGGCCTGCGCCATCCGCCACGCGGTGTCCAGCGGGCTGCTGATGTCGATGCGGCCGTGGATCAGTGCGCCCGGGATGCCCGCCAGCTTGGCGGCGTCGCGCAGCAGGGCGTCGTCCTCGAGGAACGCCGCGTTCGCCCAGTAGTGGGTGACCAGGCGGGCGATGCGCATCCGGCACACCGGGTCCGCGTAGCGGGGGTCGGGCTCGTGGCCCGGGTCGGTCGCGACGTGGGTGTCCTCCCAGCGACACCACTCCAGCGCTGCCTTCTCGCGCACCTGCGGGTCCAGATCGGCGAGCATCCGGGCATACGCGGCCGCCAGGTTGCCGTCGCGTTCGGCCGGCGGGACGGTATCGCGGAAGCGCGCCCACTCCTCGGGGAAGATCCGGCCCATGTCGCGGGTGAGCCACTCGACCTCGCGGTGCCGGCTGTTGGTGACGCTGAACAGCACCAGCTCGCTGACGCTCCGCGGATGCTCCTCGGCGTACGCGAATCCGAGGGTGGCGCCCCACGAGCCGCCGACCACGAGCCATTGCCCGATGCCCAGATGGCGGCGCAACTGCTCGATGTCCGCGATCAGATGCCAGGTCGTGTTGGCCTCCAGCGAGGTGGCGAAGTCGGCGGCGTCGGGGGTGCTGCGTCCGCAGCCGCGCTGATCGAAGAGCACCACCCGGTACGCCGCCGGGTCGAACAGCCGCCGCCAGAACGGGGTCGCCCCGCTGCCGGGCCCGCCGTGCAGCACGAGCGCCGGCTTGCCCTTTGGATTTCCGCAGGTCTCCCAGTAGACGCGATGGCCGTCGCCGACATCGAGCATGCCGTGCTCGTACGGCTCAATCGGCGGGTACAGCTCAGCCATTGGCCCCGACCTCCACGTCTCGCCCCGGATATCTAACAGCGCTGTTAGATTAGCAGGATGAAGAACCACCCCGACCAGGCCGCCTTGGGCACCCTGCTACGCCACGTGCTCGAACTCCTCGACGACGGCGTGGCCAAGGTCTACGTGGACCAGGGCTTGCCGGAGTACCGCCCCCGGTTCTCGCCGGTGGTCCGCGCGCTGGTCGCCGACGGCCCCCTGCCCATCCGCGCGCTGGCCGAGGCGGTCGGCGTCACCCACTCCGCCGCCAGCCAGACCGTGGCGCAGATGGTCCGCGCCGGTCTGGCGGCCCAGGCGCCCGACCCCGCCGACGCCCGCCGCCGCCTGGTCAGCCTCACCCCGCAGGCCCGCCGGCTCTTGCCGCAGGTCGACGCCGAGTGGACTGCGACGGTGGCGGCGCTGGCGGAGTTGGACGGGGAGCTGTCCATGCCGCTGGGCACCCTGCTCACCGAGGCCGCCGAGGCCCTGGCGCACCGTCCGTTCGGAGAGCGCATCGCCTCGGTGCTCGGGCGGGACTAGGAAGCGTATGGCAGCAGGCCGGCGTCGGTCTGCTCCCATGCCGTGCGCAGGCGGTCGAGGAGCTCCGGCTCGGAGCGGGCCTGGTCGGCGAGTTCGCGCGGGTCGGCGGTGAGGTGGAAGAGCTGGTCGGCGCCCGACTTGCCGCGGTAGTACTTCCAGTCACCGCGGCGCAGCGCCCGCTCCCCGCGTACCCGCCAGAAGAGGTCACGGTCGGGTGCGTCCTCGCCGCGCAGCAGGTAGCCGGCCAGGCTGGCCCCGTCCAGGGGATGGGTGGAGGCCGGGCGGGCGCCGCCGAGCTTGAGCAGCGTCGCCGTCCAGTCAGGGCTGAACACCGGGACATGGCTGACCTGGCCGCCGCGCAGCCGGGTCGGCCAGCGGGCGATGGTCGGCACGCGGATGCCGCCCTCCTGGAGCGACGATTTATTGCCGGACAGCGGCCAGTTGTACGACCAGCGCTCGCCGCCGTTGTCGCTGGCGAAGATGACCAGGGTGTCCTCGGCCTGCCCGGAGCGGTCCAGGGCGTCGAGGACGGTGCCGATGGAGCGGTCCAGGTCCTCGACCATGGTTCGGTAGATCTCCAGTGAGCCGCCGTCGTCGTGCCACAGCGCCCGCTGGTCGCCCGCCTTGATCCGGGCGGTGATCTCGGCCGACGTCTGCTCGTCGCCGTCCGCGATCCACGGCCAGTGCGGGGTGGTGAAGTTGAGGTTCAGCAGCCAGGGCCGGCTCTGCTCGCGGCGCTCGGAGACGAAGTCGGCGGCGCGCTCCGTAAGGATGCGGGTGTAGTAGCGCAGGTCCTTGTGCTGCGCGTCGCCCTCGTAGAGGTCGTACTCGCCGTTCCCGCTCAGCTTGGAGTAGTACTCCAGCGCGCCGCCGAAGTTGCCGAAGAAGGTCTGCCAGCCGGACTTGGTGGGGGAGTAGTCCGGGAGGAAGCCGCAGTGCCACTTGCCGATCAGCGCCGTGTCGTAGCCGACCCCGCGCAGCAGCGAGGCCAGGGTGGGGTCGCCCGGCTCCAGGCCCACGGACTTGTCCGCTATCGGCTCCGCCAAGCCGCCCTTCGTACGGCCCGGGTAGCGGCCGGTGTAGAGGCTGAAGCGGGTGGGGGAGCAGGTCGCGGAGCCGGAGTAGGCGTGGGTGAAGCGGACGCCCTGGCGGGCGAGGCGGTCCAGGTGCGGGGTGCGGATGTGGGTGGAGCCGTAGGAGGACAGGTCGGCCCAGCCGAGGTCGTCGCCGAGGATGAAGAGGATGTTGGGGCGGCGGGAGCTGGCCTTTGTGTCGGCGCGGAAATCCCGCTCCGGTGGGTGGGGTTGGGCCTGCCGGGTGGCGGCGGCCGCGGTCGTGGGTGCGGCGAGGGCGCCGGCGGCGGCCGAGGCGGCCGATGCGGCCGTGAAGGCGCGCCGGGACAGGGGAGAGGAGGGCATGGCGGAGCTCCGGTCCGTGGTCGGGGGAGGAGGGTGCGTGGCAGGTCGGCGGGGGACACTCCGGCTGCGGGCTGTGGCCTGGTGCCGTAAGCAGTCGGGAGCCGGGGCTTCCACGGCCGCCGTCAAGCGGCCGGATGCTCACCCGGCGTGAGGTCAGCCGCGGCGACAGCAGGCGCTCGCCACGCGACCGAAGTCAACGTGACGGCGCTGGGTGAGCGCGAGGCGCGCTGCACGGGTCTGCGGCATCCGGTGATCGTCGCGGCGGCACACCGGCAGGTCAAACGGCGTCCGAGCAGCGGGACTCCGCGGGGCGGTAGCCGGATCGCATGGTGGACGGGCGGGATGTGCGGGTGCGCCGCGATCTCCGGATAGAGAATGACCCCGTACGCAACACCTCTTGGCGGATGGGGAGTGGCACGGGGCATGGGCGTTTCATGGGGCGCGCGCCGCAAGCGGCTTGGCTATCAGGTGCAGATGGACACCGCCGTCGCCGGCATGATCGGCCTGCCGCACGCGAGAAGGCTGGACCGGCTGCACGAGTACGGTGACCTCCTGCTGCACGATCCGTCCTTCGTCCTCCTGCGGATCGAGAACAACGGTGCGCGACACATCGACACCAGCGACTACACCGCCTCCGCCGCGGACCAGACCGGCATCCGCATCCACTTTCCCGGCCGCCGCATCGCCGACGTGGCGGTGACCGAGTTCAGCGATGACGTCGTACGCGTCCCCTTCGAACTCGGCGCCGGCTTCGACTTCGGGCTGAACGTACGGGACGGCGCCATCGAGTTGCCCAAAGTCCCGCTGCACCGCTCCGCGCACTACAAGGTCTTCGCCGTCCTCGACCGCCTGCCCGGCGACGACCGCCAGGTCCCGAGCGCCCCGAGCGATGCCGTGGTGGTGAGCGGCGGCGTCCGCGACGGCGAGATCCAGGCGATCCGAGGCCGGCGTGGCACCCCGCGGTCTCCCCGCGCCGAGCGCCGCCGAGCCGCCTGGCTCGCCGCCGCGGCGGCCCTCGCCTACGTGGCCGCCTTCTTCGCCGCGCGCCCCGTACTCACCGAGATCCGTGCCGACCAACTGGGCCCCGGAGACGCCCCGGACGTCATCACCGCGATCGGCGCCCTGGGCACCGCGATCGGCCTGAGCACCGCCGCGATCATCAAGGCGGTCGCGTCCCTGATCCACGCGAAGGCGGACATGGTACGAGCCCGCGCCGGCCTCGAAGCCGCCCAACCGGCCGCCGAACCGGAACCGGCTGCGGAACAGGAGTGACCGCGATGACGCCGGCCTTTCCCGTGCTGTGGCTCTGCGGGCCGCCGGGGGTGGGGAAGACCACGGTCGCGTGGGAGATGTACTCCCAGCTCACGCGGGCCGGGGTCGACTGCGGCTTTGTCGACATCGATCAGCTGGGCATGTGTTATCCCGAGCCTGCGGAGGATCCGGGGCGGCATCGCATGAAGGCCCGCAACCTTCACGCGGTGGTCGCGGGCTTCCGGGAGGCGGGTGCTCAGGGGCTCATCGTGTCCGGTGTCGTCGACCCTGCCCGTGGAGTGCTGGCCGACCGGATTCCGCGTGCGGGGGTGACGGTGTGCCGGATGCGGGCCGACCGGGATGTGCTGCGGGAGCGGTTCCTCGGCCGCGGCGCTCCTGCCGACCTGGTCGACGACGTGCTGCGCGAGGCGGACGCCCTCGATGCGAGCGACTTCGCGGATCTGTGTGTCGGCACGAGCGGGATGGATGTGGCGCAGGTCGTGCGCCTTGTCACGGAGCGCACCGATGGCTGGCTCGCCACCGCTCCGGTCCGGTCGTCCGACGCCCCTGAGCCCCAGCCGGCGCCTCCCGCCGACGGCACCGTGCTGTGGCTGTGCGGCGCGACCGGTGTCGGCAAGTCGACGGTCGGTTTCGCGGTGTACCAGCGGGTCCTGAGGGCCGGCGTCGCCGCCGCGTATCTCGACCTCGACCAGCTGGGCTTCTGCCATCCGGTCCCGGAGGACGATCCTGGCAATCACCGGGTCAAGGCCCGTAACCTGGCCGCCGTCCGGCGCACCTACCGGGCCGCCGGGGCGCAGGTCCTCATCCTGACCGGCCCGGTCGAGGACGAGACGGCAGTCAAGGCGTACGCGGACGCGCTGCCGGGGGCAGACCTCCGGCTGTACCGGCTCCATGCCGAACGGGAGCACCTGACCGAGCGCATCATGTCCCGTAGAGAAGGCGGCAGTTGGGCTCAGCCTGGTGATCCGCTACGGGGGAAATCCGTCGCGCACCTGCGCCACGTCGCCGACGAGGCGGTGTCCTCGGCAGCCGCCCTGGAAGCCGCCGGGATCGGCGATCTGCGCATCGACACCGACGCACGTACCGTCCAGGAGACAGCCGACACAATCGCCGCCCACGCCGGCTTACCGCCCGGCGTCAGGCCTTCTTGACCACGCTGGACTTCAGCTGCATGGACCCGAAGCCGTCGATCCGGCAGTCGATGTCGTGGCCGTCCACGCCGTCGACCAGCCGGATGTTGCGCACCTTCGTGCCCGCCTTGATGCCGGACGGGCTGCCCTTGACCTTGAGGGCCTTCACGACGGTGACCGTGTCGCCGTCGTGGAGGACATTGCCTACGGAGTCGCGGACCACGCGCTCCTCGGAAGCCGCGCTCTCGGCGGCCGCCCCCGGCACCCATTCATGGCCGCACTCCGGGCACACCATGAGGGCGTTCATCTCGTAGGTGTACTCGCTGCCGCACTGCGGGCAGGCGGGAAGATCTTCGCTCACGCCGTCACATTAGGCGGGTCATCCCAGCTCCGCATGTTCCGCCGCGCTCCGCAGCCCGGGGACGCGGCGCCGGCCCGACGGGTGCGTCCCGGACACCGCCGTAGGGGTGTACCGGCACCACACCCCTCGACGGTGCTTCGCCGCGGGCGTCGCGGGCCGGTTAGCTGGGTGATGCAGCACTCCGCTTCCCGGCACGTAAGAAGAAGGAAGACCCCTCATGCGCGGCGCAGTGATCCACGCCCCCGGTGACGTCCGCTTCGAAACCGTCGATGACCCGAAGATCGAGAAGCCCACGGACGCGATCATCCGCACGGTGGTGACCTGCGTGTGCGGCTCGGACCTGTGGCCGTACCGCGGTCTGGAGCCGATCGGCGATCCGCACCCGATGGGCCACGAGTACGTCGGTGTCGTCGAGGAGGTCGGCAGCGAGGTCACCGCCGTCCGGCCGGGGCAGTTCGTCGTCGGCTCCTTCGCCACCTCGGACAACACCTGCGCCAACTGCCGCAACGGCTGGCAGTCGCACTGTCTGAACCGCGTGTTCATGGGCACCTGCCAGGCCGAATACGTGCGCATCCCCAACGCCCAGGGCACGCTGGTCGCCACCGACGAGCACCCGCCCGAGGAGATGCTGCCCGGCCTGCTCGCCGTCTCCGATGTGATGGGCACCGGCTGGTACGCGGCGCTGGCCGCCGAGGTGCGGCCCGGTGGCACGGCCGTGGTGGTCGGGGACGGCGCGGTCGGTCTGTGCGGGGTGATCGCCGCCAAGGAGATGGGCGCCGAGCGGGTCATCGCGATGAGCCGGCACGAGCCGCGGCAGCGGCTGGCCCGCGAGTTCGGGGCGACCGACATCATCGACGAGCGCGGCGAGGAGGGGGTCGCCCTCGTCAAGGAGATGACGGGCGGGATCGGCGCCGACTCGGTCCTGGAGTGCGTCGGCACCTCGCAGTCCATGCGGCAGGCCCTGCACGCGGCCCGGCCCGGCGGCAACGTCGGCTTCGTCGGCGTCCCGCACGAGGTGGCCGTCGACGGGGAGGAGCTCTTCCACTCCCACGTCGCCCTGCGCGGCGGCCCCGCCCCCGTACGTGGCTATCTGCCGGACCTGATCGACCGCGTGCTGGCGGGCCACATCGACCCGGGCAAGGTCTTCGACCTCACCCTGCCGCTGGCCGAGGTCGCCGAGGGCTACAAGGCGATGGACGAGCGACGGGCCATCAAGACCCTGCTCAAGCCGTGACCGCCGGGACCCGCCCCGGCAAGCTGCCGACCGATCCCGCACTCCCCACGCGGCGCACCTTCGTCGCCACCACCACCGGCACCGCCGTAGGAGCCATCATGGTCGCTGGACACTCCGCCGCGGCGGCGGGAGCTGCCGCTGAGGTGCCCGCCACCCGCGTCTCCCTCACGGTCAACGGCACCCGCCGCACCGCGACGATCGACAACCGCACCTCCCTGCTGGACCTGCTGCGCGAGCACTTCGGCCTGACCGGCTCCAAGAAGGGCTGCGACGCGGGGGCCTGCGGGGCGTGCACCGTGCTGATCGACGGGCGCCGGGTCAATGCCTGTCTGACGCTCGCGGTGCGGCTCGAAGGCGCCGACGTCACCACGATCGAGGGCCTGGCGGACGGCAATGAACTGCACGCCCTGCAGCAGGCCTTCATCGACCAGGACGCCTTCCAGTGCGGCTACTGCACGCCAGGCCAAATCGTCTCCGGTGCCGCGTGCATCGAGGAGGGACACACCGGCTCGCCGGAGGAGATCAGGGAGTGGATGAGCGGCAATGTCTGCCGCTGCGGCTGCTATCCGAAGATCGTGCGCGCGGTCCAGCAGGCCGCGGGCGGGAAGTGAGGTGCCGTAAGACATGCACCCGTTCACCTACACCCGCGCCTCGGACGTCCCCGAGGCCATCGCCGCCGGACGCCGCGGCGGCCGCTACATCGCCGGCGGCACCACGCTCGTCGACCTGATGCGCGAGGGCGTCGAGCGGCCGGAGACCGTGGTCGACATCTCCGGCCTGCCGCTGCGCGACGTCGTCGCCACCGAGCGCGGAGGTCTGCGCATCGGCGCGCTGGTCACCATGGCCGAGGCGGCCGCCCACCCTAAGGTGCGCGCCCTGTTCCCGGTCGTCTCCGAGGCGCTGGAGCTCAGCGCCTCGGCACAGCTCCGCAACATGGCCTCCATCGGCGGCAACATCATGCAGCGCACCCGCTGCCCGTATTTCCGCGACCCGACGGCCGCCTGCAACAAGCGTGATCCGGGCGCGGGTTGCGCCGCCCGCGGCGGCTTCAACCGCGGTCACGCCATCCTCGGCGCGTCCGACTCCTGCGTGGCCACGCATTGCTCCGACGTCGCGGTGGCCTTCGCCGCGCTGGAGGCGACGGTGCGGCTGCTGGGCCCGGACGGGCGCCGCCAAGTCCCCATCGCAGAATTTCTGCTCCGTCCAAAGACCTCGCCGGACCGCGAACACGACATTGGGGATGGCGAGTTGATTACGGCGATCGAGCTCCCCGCGCTCCCTCGTCCGCTGCAGTCCGGGTACCTGAAGGTGCGCGACCGCCAGTCGTACGAGTTCGCGCTCACCTCCGCCGCCGTCGCCCTGCACGTACACGGCGGCGTGATCCGCACCGCGAAGGTCGCTGCCGGAGGCGTCGGCACCGTTCCGTGGAAACTGCCCGCCGTCGAAGAGCACCTCGTCGGCGAACGCCCCTCCCAGAGCCTCTGGGCCACCGCGGCCGCCAAATCCGCGGACGGAGCCAGCCCGTTGCAGCACAACCGCTTCAAGGTCGAGCTGCTCAAGCGCACCGTCGAGCGTCAGCTGCGCATCGTAGGAGGTACGGAGTGAGCCCGCAGCCGCAGGCAGCCGTCGGCGCGCCCCTGTCCCGGGTGGACGGGCGGCTGAAGGTCACCGGCGAGGCCCGGTATGCCGCCGAGCACGACGTCGACGGTGCCGCACACGCCGTTCTCGTCGACGCGAGCATCGGCCGCGGCCGTATCACCGCCGTCGACACCCGCGCCGCGCTCGCCCACCCGGGCGTGCTCCGGGTGCTCCACCACGGCAACGCGCCGCGCCTCCCGTACCGCGCTAACTCCGGCTCGAACAACCCGCCCGGCCGCCGCCTGCGCGTCCTTCAGGACGACCTGGTCCGCTTCCACGGCCAGCCGGTCGCCGTCGTCATCGCCACCACCCTGGAGGCGGCGCAGCACGGAGCGCGCCTGGTCAAGGTCCGTTACGACGCCGAGCAGCCGTCCACGGACCTGGCCGAGGGCGAGCCGGGCAAGCCGGAGACGTACGCGCGCGGCGACGCCGAAGCCGCGCTGCGCGACGCGGCCGTGCGCCTTGATCTGTCGTACCGGCTGGCCCGCAACCACCACAATCCGATGGAGCCGCACGCCACCATCGCCCGCTGGGACGGCGGCAGCCTCACCGTGTGGGACAAGACCCAGTGGGTCGTCGGCACGCAGCAGGAACTCGCCGCCGTCTTCGGCCTGGCGAAGGACGCGGTGCGGGTCATCTCCCCGTTCGTCGGCGGCGGCTTCGGCAGCGGGCTGCGCTGCTGGCCGCACACGGTCGCCGCCGCGCTCGCCGCGCGCGTCGCCGAGCGGCCGGTGAAGGTGGTCCTCAGCCGGCGGCAGATGTACGCCGGCACCGGCTTTCGGCCCGCGTACGACTACCGGCTGCGGCTCGGCAGCGACCGCCGCGGCCGGCTGAAGGGCGCGATCCACGCCATCGACGGCGAGACGTCCTCGTACGAGACCTTCACCGAAGGCATCATGACCGCGGGCCAGACGCTCTACAGCCTCGCCGCCGTCCGGCAGGCGTACCGGACGGTGTCGCTGGACGTGAACACCCCGGTCTGGATGCGCGGTCCTGGCTTCGCCTCGGCGTCCTTCGTCCTCGAAACGGCGATGGACGAACTCGCCGACCGCCTCGGCCTCGACCCGATCGAGCTGCGCCGGCGCAACGAGCCGGACGAGGACGAGTCGAACGGCCACCGGTTCTCCACCCGCCGGCTGCGCGAGTGCTGCACCGTCGGCGCCCGCGAGTTCGGCTGGGAGAGCCGCCCGCTGCAGCCGCGTTCCCGGCGGGAGGGGGACTGGCTGATCGGCATGGGTATGGCCGCGGGCGTCTACGACCCCGGGCGCATGCCCGCCAAGGCCCGGGCCCGCCTGGACGCCGACGGCACGGCGGTCGTCGAGGCCGCGTCGAGCGACATGGGTCCCGGCACGTACACCGCCCAGACCCAAGTCGCCGCCGACGCGCTCGGCCTGACCATGCGTACGGTCACCTTCCGCCTCGGCGACTCGCTCTACCCACCGACACCGGCGCACGGCGGCTCCATGACCATGGCCAGCGTGGGCTCCGCCGTCCTGGACGCGTGCGACCAGATCCGCCGGCAGGCGATCGAGCTGGCGGTCGCGGATCGCGAGTCACCGCTGCACGGTGCGGACGCGGAGGATGTGGTCGTACGGGCCGGGCGCCTGCACCTGAGGAGCGACTCGGCGCGCGGTGAGACGTACCGGAGCCTGCTGGGCCGCAATGACCGCGCGCACCTCTCGGCGGACGGCTCCTACGCAGGGCCGCCCGACTCCGAGCGGCTCACCGTCCACGCCTACAACGCCACCTTCGCCGAGGTCGCCGTCGACGCGACGCTGGGGCTGGTGCGCGTACGCCGCATGCTCGGCGTCTACGACGCGGGCCGCATCATCAGCTCCAAGCTGGCCGAGAGCCAGGCCATCGGCGGCATGGTGGGCGGCATCGGCACGGCGCTGATGGAGCACACGATCACCGACCACCGCGACGGCCGCATCGTGAACGCCAACCTCGCCGACTATCTGGTCCCGGTCAACGCCGACGTCCCTGAGGTGAAGGCGCTTTATCTGGAGGGCAACGACCCCGACGCCGACCCGCTCGGCGTCAAAGGCCTCGGCGAGGTTGTCCAGGTCGGGGTCGCCCCGGCCATTGCCAATGCGGTCTTCAACGCCACCGGCCGCCGCGTCCGGGAACTGCCCATCACGATCGAGGCGCTGCTCCAGAACTGAGGACGCAGTCGACGGCCATGTAGAGGGTCTCCGTCTCCGATCTCAGGATCGACTCCTCGGCGGGCAGCGCCCGTTCGGTCGCGAGCCCGTTGAGGACGGTCATCAGGAACCTCGCGCGGCGGGTGTTGTCGCCTGCGGCCAGCGCGCCTTCCTGGGTGAGGGTCGCCAGCCAGGACTCGACGCGGCGTTGCCCTTCCCGGTCCATGGCGAGGTACGCCGCACGCACCTCGTCGGTCGGCTCGGGGGCGATGAATGCCTCGTAGAGCTTGCGCCAGGCCTCGCGTGCCTGGTCGCCGACTCCGGCGGGCGCGAGCACCTGGCGGAGGCAGTTCACGAGCCGGTCCCGGGGCGGTAGTGAGCGGTCGTGGATCCATTCCTCGGAGACCACGTGGTGGTAGATGGTGGCGAGCACCGCGTCGCGCAGCTCGCGCTGGGTCGGGAAGAAGTGCCTCAGCGATCCGGTGCTCACCCCGGCCCGTGCCGCGACCGCCCGCACGCTGAGGCTCGACGCCGTATCTTCCCCGATCATTGCCGCCGCGGCCGCGAGGATCTTGTCCCGCGTGCCGAGGGGTTCGCGCGCCTTGTCCTGTGTCACTGGCCCACCTCCTCCAGCACACTGTACTAGCACATCGTGCTACCGTGTCATACATGGCACTAGTACAGCGTGCTAGTGCGGGTTCGGGTGAGTGTGCAGAGAGGCTGAGAGCCATGTTCGAGGAGCGGCGCCGACGGCGAGCGGCGAAGCGCGTGCAGCCGGGGGACGGGCGCCCACTTCAGCGTTTCCGCTGGTGGCAGCTGCCGGGCCGGGCGCTGTTCCACCTCCCGCTGGTGGAGGCTGACGGGCGGCGGGCGATGTACACCGTGGACGTCCGGCACTGGCAGAACCAGAGCTCCGGCGACGTGAAGGCGCATCTGTACGTCGACGGCAGGCTGCACGCCGTATCCAAGATCCCGGCAGCCTTCCCCGCGCCGGGCGGCGGCCGGATCGAGGTGGCCATGAGCGGCTTCGGGATGAAGCGCTGCCATTACGTCACCGCCGACGGGGCGGAGCACCAGCTCGTGCCGGATCCTGCCTCCGCGGAGGGCCGTCGCTCGCGCCTCGACCGAGACCACCCGGGGCTGAGCCGTCTGATCGGCTTCGGCTCCCTCATGATGCTCCTCATCGGTGCCGGCCTTCTCGTCCTGCAGATCGTGGAACCGGTCTCCGAGATACCCCCCATCGCCTCCCGCATCGGGAGCTTCGAGTCGCCGATCGGCCTGCCGCTGTGGGGCAACATCACACTCGGGTTCGCGGCGGCGCTGGGCAGCATGGAGCGGGCCCTTCGGCTGCGCTACAGCCGGCTGCTCGACGGCGCGGCCAACTGACCGCAAGGCTTCCGCGGCACGGCGCACGCCGTCAGCCCACCAGCCGCTTACGCCAGTCGAGCGGCTGCACCGCGATCCCCTGCCCGGGGTCGCCGTCCCACTCCACCCCGAGTCCGGCGTCGGCGAGCGCCGCGCTCACCTCGCGGCCTATCGCCGCCGTCGTCTCCTCCGAGCCGTCGAAGCCGCCGTAGTGCAGCATCAGCCCATGTCCCGCCGCGGCGGCCTCCGTCGACTGCCAGTGGAAGAACACAAAGCCGCGCGCCCCCGGCCGCACCCCGCCGATCTCCGCGAGCCCGCAGCCGCGGCAGTCCGCGAAGTGCGGGCGCGCCGTGATGCCGGTCTCCTCCAACCCGGCGAAGACCCGCTCCACCCGCTCCGGATCCGTCTCCTCGTCGTCCCACCCGGCCTGCTCGGCCACCCGCTCCAGCCACAGCCGGTCGACGAGCTCCGACGCCTGCGGCTGCGATACGGACAGCTCGCTGCTGCCTCCGGTGAAGTCCTCGACCCTGCTGACGAGTTCCTGCCGCGTCGCGTATCCGCACAGCACCTGCTCCCGCAGCATCTCCTCGACCGGCTCGCGCACCTCGTCGGCGAGCGGCGGCACCGGCTCGGGCTCCGGCATGTCCAGCCGCTCCCACGCCAGGCCCGCGTCCCAGCCGTCCTGCTGCCGCGCCCATCCGCACATCGCGTCGGCGACCTGCCGGGCCGCCGGCACCCGGGTCCCGTAATGCCGGTCATGGCCGCCGTCGCGATACTCCAGCTGATACTCCTCACCCGCGTCATGCCACACCTGTATGAACTGGTCCGGCAGATCAGGCACCCGCTGCACGACCAGGAAATGGTCACGGTCGCCGCCGATCCGGCGCACCAGCGCCACCAGCTCATCGGCACCCGGCCGCAGGACCGACTCATCGGTCTCGGTGAGGACTTTGATGCTCAGCATGCGACTCATCGTGCCACCGGCCACTGACAGTGACGGCGAGGACTACCGATCGGTGCCGATGAGCGGGCAGTGCGTGCCGGTGTAAATGGTCGGCATGCAGCGGTTGCAATGGATGCAGCGCGACTGCGTGGTCGCGTCGCCGCGGATGCGCTCCACCAGATCGGGCTCGCGGAGCAGCGCCCGCGCCATCGCGACGAAGTCGAACCCCTCGCTCATCGCCCGGTCCATGCCTGCCCGGTCGGTCACCCCGCCGATCAGCACCACGGGCAGCGTCAGTGCCCGGCGGAACTCCCGTGCCCGCTCCAGCAGATACAGCGGTTCATACGGATAGGAGCGCAGGAACTTCCGCCCCAGCAGCCGGATGCCCACCCGCTGCGGCAGCGGGAACTGCGCCGCGAACTCCTTGACCGGCGCCTCCCCGCGGAAGAGATACATGGGATTGAGCAGCGAGCTGCCGGCCGTGAGCGTCAGCGCGTCGACCGACCCCGCGTCCTGCAGCCAGCGCGCGACTTGCAGGCTGTCCGCCACGGCCAGGCCGCCGCGCGCGCCGTCCGACATATTGAGCTTCGCGGTGATCGCGATGCGGTCGCCGAGCTCCTCGCGGACGGCCCGGGCGATCTCCAGCGCCAACCGCGCCCGGTTCCGGAGCGAGCCGCCGTACCTGTCGGTGCGGCGGTTGAGGCGAGGGCTGAGGAAGGCGCTGGCCAGGTAGTTGTGGCCCAGGTGCAGCTCGACGGCGTCGAAGCCGCACTCGGCGGCTAGGCGGGCGGCGTCGGCATGGGCCCGTACGATCCGGTCGAGGTCGGCGGGCGTGGCCGCGCGGTCGCGGCGCAGGCTCACGGGGTTGAAGCCGGCCATCGGGGCGAGCGCGGGTGCCCGGTTCGAGCGGGCGTCGGCCACCGGCCCGGCGTGGCCCAGCTGCAGGGCGACCGCGGCGCCCGTCTCGTGCACGGCCGCGGTGAGCCGGCGCAGCCCGGGCAGTACCTCCGGGCGCATCCATAACTGTCCCCGCTGGGTACGCCCTTCCGGCGCCACCGCGCAGTACGCCACCGTGCTCATGGCCACGCCACCGGCCGCGGGCCGCCGGTGATAGTCGATCAACTCGTCGGTGACGAGCGCCTCGGGCGCCATCCCCTCGAAGGTGGCCGCCTTGATGATCCGGTTGCGTAATCGGAGCGGCCCCAGCTGCGCGGGCTGGAAGACGTCGCGTATCTCCGGGTCGGCGGGCATGCGCGGAGCATCCCACAGACCTGACGAAGTGTCAGTTATGTTCGCCGCCTCACCTAGGGGAGCGGTCGGGGAGTTCTCCGGGCCTTCCCCGATCGCCCCACGTGCCACGGCTCGGCACGCTCGGGGGATGGGCTCACTTCGCCTCAGGCGCCAATCCCGACCCACCCTCCTGCGCGCGGCCGACGCCGCCTCCTACGCGCAGCTGTTCGCGCTCTCCGGCATCGCCACTGTGCTCGGCACCCGGGCCTTCCTCGCCCAGGCCGGATACCCCAAGATCGGTGGAGGCGGGGCCGGCAACCTGCACATCGCGCACATGCTGTGGGGCGGGCTGCTGATGATGGCCGCGCTGCTCGTCCTGCTCTGCTGCGTCGGGCGGGCCGCCCGCGGTGCGGCCGCCGTCGCCGGCGGGGCCGGGTTCGGGCTCTTCATCGACGAGGTCGGGAAGCAGGTCACGGACGAGCCCGGGTACTTCTACCAGCCCGCCGCCGGGATCATCTACGGCAGCTTCGCCGTGCTCCTGCTCCTCGCCCACGGCATCAAGCGACGAGCGGCAGAACCCGCCGCCCTCACCCCCGACCAGCGCACCGCCCAGGCCGCCGACCTCGCCCTCGGCGGCGTCGGCTCCGGGCTCACCGACGAGCAGCGCCGCACGGCGCTCGGCCTCGTCGGGGGGTCCGGGCGCGAGGCCGACCTAGCTCTCGTACGCCTCCTCGCCGCCCTCCCGGAGCGACCGCCCGCCCCGCACCGCCGGCGTCTCGCGCAGGCCGCTCAAACCCTCCGCCGCGTCGCCAGCACCCGCGCCGCCGCCATCGTGGCCGTCGCCTGCGTGCTCATCGAGGCCGTGCTGCTGACCGTATGGATCCCTATGGACGCCGTCAGCGGCGAACTCGACCGCGACCCGCAGGTCGGCGCCGCCGTCGCGATCCTGGTGACCGCCGCGGCGTCCGTCCTGCTGGGCATGGCCGGGCTGCTGCGGCTCTGGTACGACCGGGCCGCCGCCTTCCGGCTGTTCCGGCTCGCCCTGCTCGCGGACATCCTCGCCGGGCAGGTCTTCAAGTTCACCGTGAACCAGTTCGCCGCCGTCACCGAGCTTGTCTTCGACCTCGGGGTGCTGTGGATCGTCTCCGTACACCTCACACAGGCCCGGCGCGACTCCGGCGCCAAGGGCGCCTTGCTGCCCCGGCGCCTCAACGCCCGTACTGCCGGCACTCCCCGGTGAAGACCTCGTCGAGCGCCGCGCGCAGCAGCCGCTCGGCCGCGGAGGCGAGCTTCCGGCGGCCGACCTTGCGGGCCGGGTCCGCGTAGAGCTGGTCGGCGAGGCCGTCGGTGAGGGCGGTGATGCGGGTGGCGGCCAGGTCGGCGTCGGCGTCGGGTTCGACCTCGCCGCACTCCTTGCCGTTGGTGACCGCCTGCGCGAGCTGGGCGCGCAGTTCCGCGGCGGTGGTACGGGCGACCTCGGCCAGGTCGGGGTTGTCCAGCGACCGGTCGCGGAAGGCGCGGGTGACGCGGTATTCGCCGCGGCGCGCCTCATCGAGGGGGAGCAGCTCCTTGAGTGAGGCGAAGACCACCGTGGAGATCGGCTGCTTGCCGGTGATGCCCTCCGCGATCCGGTCGGCCACCCGGGCGTTGACGTCGGCCATCACCTGCCGGCAGGTCTGCAGCAGCAGCGCGTCCTTGCTCGGGAAGTAGTGCTGCACCAGCCCGACCGAGAAGCCCGCTTCCTTCGCCACCCGGGCCACGGTCGCGGCGTCGAGGCCGCCCTCCGCTACGAGCTGGTGCACCGCCGCGGCGATCTGCCGGCGGCGAGCGTCGTGGTCTGCGGTGCGAGCCATGCCGTAACCGTATCAGCGTATGGTTAAATCAAAACCGTATGCGGATACGGTTATGGATGGGAGAAGAGATGGGACCTCGTGGATACGGCGCCGTGCTGCTCGCCGTCGTTCTCGCGCTGTGTGCGGTGGTGATCCCCGCACCGGCGGCTCACGCCGGGGGAGCGGAGCAGGAGATGGACGCGTACCTGCGTGAGCGGATGTCGGACGCGAAGGCCCCCGGCATGGCGTACGCGATCGTCGACCGCCGCGAGGTCGAGCACATAGGCACCATGGGGAAGGACGGCGACGGCGACCCGGTCACCGCCCGCACCCCGTTCCTGTGGGGCTCGGTCGCCAAACCGGTGACCGCGACCGCCGTGATGAAACTGGTCGAGGACGGCAAGGTCGACCTCGACCGGCCTGTACGGGCCTACCTGCCCGACTTCACCCTCGAGGACCGGGCCGCGGCCGCCCGCATCACCGTCCGGCATCTGCTCCAGCAGACCAGCGGCCTCCCGGAGGTGACCGACGCCACCGACCGCTTCGAGCATCGCCGCGACCCGTACCGCAGCGCCGTCGCAAAGCTGGCCGACGTCTCCCCGCTCGCCGAACCGGGTGCGAAGCACATCTACGCCAGCGCCAACTACCTGCTGCTCGGCGCGGTGGTGGAGGCCGTGACGGGCCGGCCCTTCGCCGCGTACCTGCGCACATCGGTGCTCGACCCGCTGCACATGACCGGCGCCATCACCACGCGGGCCCAGGCCGCCCGCCTGCCCGACGGCCACGGTTACGTCTACGGCCAACCGGCCGCCATGTCACCGCGCTTCGACGAGACCGGCCCCAGCTACGGCTACCTCGGCGGCACCGTCAAGGACCTCGCCCACTTCGCCATGGCCCACCTGGACAACGGCAGCTTTCGCGGCACCCAGGTCCTCGAGCCCGGCTCGGCACGGACGATGCACACCGGCACCGTGCGCATCCAGGACACCCACCACTACGGCCTCGGCTGGCGCGACGACGACCGCAACGCCGACCTCGGCACCCGGACCATCTGGCACGGCGGCGCGGCTCCCGGCTACCAGGCGACCGTCGTGCTCCTGCCGGAGAAGGACCGCGCCCTGGTCGTGATGCAGAACATCTACGGCTACTTCCAGGCCGAGCAGCACGTCTCCACCGCACTCGGCGCGGCCCGCATCCTTGCCGGCGGCCGGCCCGGCGGCGGTGAGTCCGAAGACCCGATGTACCAGGGCCTGCTGGCCGGACTGACCGCCGTGGCGGTCGCGGTCACCGCCGCCACCGGCTGGGCGGCCTTCCGGCTCGTGCGCCCGTCGGCGCGGCCGGTGCGATGGCGGCGCACCGTGCCGGCGACGATGGCCTGGGTGCTCGCCGGGCTCGGTCTTGCCTACGGCGCCTGGTTCGCCGTACCGGAGTCGCTCGGCGGGAGCCGGCAGCTCATCCGCCTCTTCACGCCGGATATCGGCTGGCTGCTGGCCGCGGTGGCGATCGGCGGGCTCGCACTGGCCGCCACACGGCTCGGCTGCGGGCTGCGGCGACTGGGCCGGTCCAGGGCCCGGTGACCTAGGTGCGGTCGCGCCCTCCGCTCACCAGGAGCCGCCGCCTCCGCCACCACTGTCGCCGCCGCCCGCAGCCGAGC
>NZ_JAAKZV010000068.1 GCF_011044975.1 Streptomyces coryli
GGCGGGGGACATCGAGGCCCGGGCGGACCGGGGGCGTCCACCGCTGGCCGGCTGAGCGCTTGCGCCCACTCACCCGCCCGTTGCCCCGTGCCGTACGGCACGGGGCAGTGGTGCGGAGGGACTCGGGGCAGGCAGGCTCATGGACCGGGCCAGGTGCTCCGCTCAGGGCGCTGCGCTCAGGCTGCGCGGCCCCGCTCGCGCCGTCGCGGGGTCCAGCCCGGCTTCGGGATGGAGGCGATGAGGCGCTGGGTGTACGGGGCTTGTGGGGTGTCCAGCACCGTGGTGACCGCCCCTCGCTCCACCACCCTCCCGGCCTGCATGACCAGCACGTCGTCGCAGACGTGCTGGATCGCGCCGAGGTCGTGGGTGATGAAGAGCAGCGCTGTACCCGTGGTGGTGCGGATGCCCGCGAGCAGGGTGAGGATTTGCGCCTGGATGGAGACGTCCAGCGCCGAGATCGCTTCGTCGAGGATCAGCACCTGTGGCTCCGCGGCCAGGGCGCGGGCGATGGCGACGCGCTGGCGCTGGCCGCCGGAGAGGGATTTGGGGAGGGAGCGGGACTGGCGGTCGTCCAGGCCGACCAGGTCGAGCAGCTCCGCGACCCGGGACTTCAGCGCGGCGGCGGGCAGGTGGCGCCGGTGCAGCGCCACCGCCTCCCCGATGGCGTCGCGCACGCGCTGGCGGGGGTCGAGGGAGGCGTACGGGTCCTGGAAGACCATCTGGATCTGCCGGCCCCGCGCGCGTCGCTCCCGCCTCCGCCCCCGCCCGTAGCCTCGCTCCTCGCCCGCTACGGCGATGCGGCCCGCGGTGGCCGGGTCCAGCCCCGCGATCATGCGCGCGGTGGTCGTCTTGCCCGAGCCCGACTCGCCGACGATCGCCAGCGAGCCCCCTTCGTCGAGGGAGAAGCCGACGTTCTCCACCGCGGTGAAGTCGCCGAAGACCTTGCGCAGTTCACGTACCTCGAGCACCGGCTCAGGCATGGCTGTCGGCCTCCTCGACCGCCGTATACGGGTAGTGGCACGCCGCCGCGGAGCCGGCGGCCGTCCGCGGCAGTGGCGTCTCATGGCGACAGCGGTCCCGTGCCCGGGGGCATCGGTCGGCGAAGGCGCACCCCGCCGGGACCTCGAAGCCGGACAGCGGACGTCCGGCGATGGACCGCAGCCGCGCGTCGCGGTCGCCCACCGGTGGGCGGGAGGCGAGCAGCGCGCGCGTGTACGGGTGGGCGGCGCCGGCGCGGAGCTCGGCGGCCGGGAGCTCCTCCACGGTGCTGCCCGCGTACATCACCACCACGCGGCCGCAGACAGCGGCGGCCAGCTCCAAGTCGTGGGTGATGAACAGCATCGCAAGCCCGCGCGCCGCGCGCGCCTCCGCGATGATCGCCATCACCTCCTCCTGCGTCGTCACGTCCAGCGCGGTGGTCGGCTCGTCGGCGAGCAGCAGCCGCGGCTCGGCCGCCAGCGCGGCGGCGATCATGACCCGCTGCAGCAGGCCGCCGGAGAGCTCGTGCGGCCGCTGCCGCAGCCGGCGGTCGGCATCGGGGATGCCGACCTCACGCAGGATCGCCGTGACCTTGGCGACCGCCTCGGTACGGGATATGCCCCGGGTGGTCGTCAGCCCCTCCACGAGGAAGTCGCCCACGCTGCGGGCCGGGTTGATGTGCGCCCGCGGGTCCTGGAACACCATCGCCACGTCGGCGGCGCGGAAGCCGCGCAGCCGCTCCGCCGCCATCTCCGGCACGGACTCCCCGGCGAAGCGCATGTCGCCGCGCAGCCGCGCCCCGGCGGGCAGCAGCCGCAGTACGGCGCGGGCCGTGAGCGACTTGCCCGACCCCGACTCGCCCACCAGGGCGACCGCTTCGCCCGCGGGGATCGCCAGGTCGGCGCGGTGGACCACCGTGCGCGGCGCGCCCTCGACCGCGAGGTCGAGGCCGAGCGCGTCGATCTCCAGCAGCGGTGCGGGTGTCGTCATGTCCGGTCTCCCAGCAGCCGTCGGGACAGGCCCGTGCCCAGCAGGTTGAAAGCCACCACGACCACGAGGATGGCGAGCCCGGCGAAGAGCGCGGGCTGCGGGTGGCCGGCGAGGATCGACGGCGCGCCGTTCGCCACCATCAGGCCCCACTCGGGGTCGGGCGGCCGGCTGCCGAGGCCGAGGAAGGAGATCGCGGCCACGTCGATCAGGGCGTAACCGAAGCCGATGGTGGCCTGGACGAGGACCAGCGGCAGCAGGTTCGGCAGCAGGTGCCGCAGCCAGATACGGGAGGTCGAGGCGCCGAGCAGCAGCAGCGCCGATATGTAGGGCAGATTGCGCTCCTTGACCGCCGCCGCCCGTACGACCCTGGTGAACAGCGGCAGATACGCGATCGACAGTGCCACGATCGGCGCGACCAGCCCCGCGCCGAACACCGCGGCGACGAGCACCGCCATGATCAGGCCGGGAAAGCCGAAGACCACATCCAGCACGCCCGTCACGAAGCGGTCCAGCCAACCGCCGAACCAGGCCGCGGCCAGGGCGAGCAGGGTGCCGAGCGTCGTGGAGACGGCGACGATGACCGCGGGCGCGGCGAGGCTGGCGCGCGCGCCGACGATGACCCGGGACAGGATGTCGCGGCCGGTGTCATCCGTGCCGAGGAGATGCGCCGACGACGAGGCGGAGTTGACGTTGAGCGGGTCGACGGCGTTCGGGTCGTGCGGGGCGAGCAGCGGGCCGAGCGCGGCCAGCAGCACGAACAGCCCCACCACACATCCGGCGCCGAGCAGCACCCCGTCGCGACGCCGCCGCCCCGCCGGTCTCTTCACACCCGGCAGGCGGCGGATCGTGCGCGGGAACGATGCGGTGGTCATACGGCGCCCTCTCTTGTCGCCAGCCGTGGATCCAGGGCCGCGCTGATCAGATCGACCGTGGTGTTGATGACCACGAACACCACCACGAACAGCAGCGATACGGCCTGCACCACGGCCATGTCCTGCTTGGCCGCCGCGTCGATCATCAGCGCGCCGAGCCCGCCGGTGCCGAAGGCCTGCTCGGCGATGGCGGCCGTGGCTATCAGGCCCGCGATCCCGACGCCGGACACGGCGAAGACCGGACCCGAGGCGTTGTGCAGCACATGGCGACGGATCACGATCCGCTCGGGCACGCCGCGGCCGCGCGCGGTCTCGACGTGTTCGGCGCGCAGCTCCGCGCGCACGGCGGTCCTGGTGACCTGCGCGACGTAACCGATCCAGGTCAGCGCGAGCGCGACGGCCGGCAGGGTCAGGTGCGAGATGGTGCCTGCGAACCCCTCGCCCGATCCGTACACCGGGAACCACGGCAGCCGCACGGCGAACAGCCAGATCAGCAGCACCGACATGACGAAGGTCGGCACCGCCATGGCGCCCGCGGTGAGCGCGGTGGCAAACGCCTCCACGCGGCCGCCGCGCAGCGCGGCCATGGTGCCGATGACCGTCCCCGCGGTGAGCACGAGCACGGCCGCGTAACCGACCAGGGCCAGGGTGCTGCCGACGCGCGCCCCGATCAGGTCGGCGACGCTGTCGCGGAAGACGAGGGACCGCCCGAAGTCGCCCTGCAGGCAGCTGCTCAGCCAGTGCCAATAGCCCTGGATGAACGGATCGTCCAAGTGATATTCGCGGTGGATCCGCGCCAGCACCTCGGGGTCGGGGGAGCGGCTGCCGCCGACCAGCAGGGTGGCGGGGTCGCCGGGAGTGAGGAACATCGCCCCGTAGATGGCCAGGCTGGAGACGAAGACCGTGATGACGAGCGTGGCCAGCCGGGTGGCGACGAAGCGGAGCGTCATCATGGATCACCCCGCCTGCGGCAGGACGGTCAGGCGCAGCCGGGAGGGGTGCGCGGCCCAGGCGCGGAGCGTCTGGAGGCTCGCCTTGGGCGCTGTCGTCCGCCACGGGTCCTCGTACGAGCCGGAGTTGGGCAGATGGTTCGGAAAGTCGCTGCCCGCGATGAGCAGGGCGAGGCGGTGGCCCGGGCGTAACCGGTACCCGGTGTGGCCGAGGTCGATCTCCACCGGCCCCGGGGCGTCGGCCTGGCGGCTGCCGCGCACGATCAGCCGCATCGAGCCGTCGGGGGCCAGGTCGAGGAGGCGGACGAAGATGTCGAAGGTGGGGGCCGTGCTCTCCACGTGCAGCAGCACCTGCACCGGGCCCGCGAGGTCCAGGGGTTTCCCGGAGACGGCAGCGGGGCCGGTGAAGACGAGGACGTCGTCGCGGTCGGCGGTCGGCCGTTCATCCGGGTGGTCGCGGAGCAGCATGAAGGTGTTGGGGGTGGCGGACGGCACCAGGTTGTCGGGGTCGTAGCGCCATGAGGCGGACTGCTCCTCGGCGGGCGGGTGTTCGGCGAGCCGCCCGCCCGGGACCGGTCCTGCCGCCCGGTCTGCCGCCGCGAGCCACAGCTCGGTCTCCGCGGCCTCCGGCGGCGGCCAGGCGGTCGAGGTGCGCCACTGCGCGTGCCCCACCTTGAAGCGCACCCGGGGCAAGGACTCCGGCCCCGCAATGCCCCTCAGGAAGACGTCGAAGAAGTCCAGCGCCGGACCGGTGTACGCGTCCAGCATCCGCTCCAGCGCGGCATCGTCCGTCATGTGGTCGGTGCCGTGTGCGGCCGGCGCGTTCTCCAGCAGGTAATTCTCGTGGTCGACCGCGTCCGCGATCAGATACTGCACCGCCGCCCAGCCGGGCCGCCGCGCCAGCTCCGCGTAATCCCGCATATGGGCGATGCCGAGATTGTCGAACCAGCCCACGCAGTGCAGCACCGGCACCGGCCGCGCGTCGTACGGATGCGGGCCGTTGTACGGCGGGAGGGTGATGCCGCCGACGACCAGATCGAAGCCCGTGGAGCGCTTCCCCAGTGCCGCGAAGGCCTTCTCGTACGCGGCGATCAGCGGGCGCTTGGTCAGGTCGGGCTCGAAGTCGTACGTGTCCCGGTCCACCCAGTGGTGCGCCAGATAGTCCGCGCCCTCCAGCCACAGCGGCTGCGGGCGGCCGGAGCCCGGGTCGTACGCGGCGATGCCCGGGCCGTTCCCGGTGCACGTGACCCGGGGGACGATCGCGCGCAGCGCGGGGTGCTGTGCGACGACCGCGGACCACTGCGTGAAGCCGTAGTACGAGTCGCCGAACATGCCCACGATCCCGTCGGACCACGGCTGGCGGGTGATCCACTCGATGGTGTCGTACCCGTCGTCCACCTCCCCGGTCCACCCGAGCGTCGCGCCCTGCGAGCGGAACTTGCCGCGGACGTCCTGCACCACCAGCACATAACCGCGCGCGGTGAACCGCTCCGCGACGCGCTCGAAGAAGACATAGCGGCTGTTCTTGTCGTACGGCAGCCGGACCAGCACCGCCGGCGACGGGGTGCTCCCGGGCTCGTACACGTCGGTGGCCAGCAGCACGCCGTCGCGCATGCGCACCATGACCTGCCGGGCGCTCGCGGGGACGGGCTCAGGGGTGACGCGCTGGACAGCAAGGCCCATGGGATCTCCACTTTTGGAAAACGCTGTTATATGACAGCGTTGCATCTGCGTCAGTTAACCGTCAACCCCCCGCTGAGCTAGGTTGCCTTCATGCCGATCGACGTCGACGAAACCCAGCGCCGCAAGGAAATCGCCCAGGCCACCCTGGCCGTCGCCGCCCGCGACGGGGCGCGCGCGATCACCATCCGCGCGGTGGCCAAGGAGCTCGGCGGATCCACGGCGATGGTCACCAACTACGTGCCCACCCGCATGGCGCTGATCAGCAATGCGGTACGCGCCGCGGAGTCGCGCTGGCGCACCGAGCTGGAGGACCGGGTGGCCGGTCTTTCGGGCAAGGAGCGGCTGCGGTCCACGGTGGAGTGGTATCTGAGCTCGGAGCCCGAGGACCTGCTGCTGCGCGCGCTATGGGTGGAGATGCTCTCGACCGCGCACACCGACCCGGCCGGCGTGGACCGCCGCGAGGCGCACGAGTCGCGGCAGGAGTTCCAGGACGCCGCCGCGGCCGCGGGGGTGCCGGATGCCGAGCTCGCGGCCGACGTGCTGTCGCTGCTGACCCACGGCTATTTCGTCGCCACCGTGGAGGAGCCCGGGTACTGGACGCCCGAGCGGGCCGGGCGGGTCGCCCGCGCGGTCGTCGACGCGCTGGCGGGCGACGCGCCCGCGCCCGGGCGGTCTCAGCCCACCGGCAAACCCGCGTAGTTCTCGGCCAGTTCGGCGGCCGCGTGCGGGGAGCTTGCGATGCGGTCGAGTTGGGAGAGCTGGAGGTGGGTGTCGAAGGCGGACTGGTCCGGGGTTGTGTGCAGGGTTGTGGTCATGAACCAGGAGAAGTGCTCCGCCCGCCAGACCCGCTTCAGGCAGGTGCCGGAGTACGCGTCGAGACCCGCGGTCGTGCCCGTCGCGGTCCAGTCCGCGAAGGCGCGGGCCAGCACGATCACGTCCGCCGCGGCCAGGTTCAGGCCCTTCGCACCCGTTGGCGGGACGATGTGGGCTGCGTCGCCGGCCAGCAGCACCCGGCCATAGCGCATTGGCTCCGTCACGAAGCTGCGCATGGGGAGGACGGCGCGCTGCGTGATCGGGCCCGGGGTCAGCTTCCAGTCGCTGTCGATGGCGAAGCGGGACTGGAGTTCGTCCCATATTTGGGTGTCCGACCAGGAATCCGGGTCCGTGCCGTTCGGGACCTGCAAATACAGCCGGCTCACCGTCGGTGTGCGCATGCTGTGCAGGGCGAAGCCGCGGGGGGAGTGGGCGTAGATGAGTTCGTCGCAGGAGGGTGGGACGTTGGCGAGGATGCCGAACCAGGAGTAGGGGTAGGTGCGTTCGGCGGTGCGGAGTTCCGTGGCGGGGATCGCTGAGCGTACGACGCCGTGGAAGCCGTCGCAGCCTACGACGTAGTCGCAGGTCAGGGTGCGGCGTATCCCCTCGTGCGTGTAGTGGATGACTGGGCGGTCCGTCTCCGCGCCTGTTACCGCCGTGACCTCCGCCTCGAAGAGCAGTGGGGGGCCATCCGTCAGTTGCAGCGCGATCAGGTCCTTCACCACCTCTGTCTGGGCGTAGACCCAGACCCGGCGGCCGCCCGTCAGGGCGGGGAAGTCGATGCGGTGGGAGCGGCGGTTCCAGCGGAGCTCGATGCCGTCGTGGATCAGGCCCTCGCGGTCCAGGCGGTCGGCGGCGCCGCAGGCGCGGAGGGCGTCCACCGTGCCCTGTTCGAGGATGCCGGCGCGCTGGCGGTGCTCGACGTATGTGCGGTCGCGGGCCTCCAGGACGACGCAGTCGATGCCGGCCAGGTGCAGCTGCCGGGCCAGCAGCAGGCCGGCGGGGCCGCCGCCGACTATGCCTACGGTGGTGTGGGCGGGGGTCGTCACGGCTTCTCCTCGGTGGGTCGCTCCTCGGCCAGGACGCGGTCGGCGATGGCGAAGGCGGAATTCGCCGCCGGGACGCCGCAGTAGATCGCCGATTGCAGGAGCACCTCCTGGATCTCGGCGGCCGTGAGTCCGTTGGTACGGGCCGCGCGGACGTGCATCGCCAGCTCCTCGTGGTGGCCGCGGGCGATCAGCGCCGTCAGCGTGATGCAGCTGCGGGTGCGGCGGTCCAGGCCGGGGCGGGTCCAGATCTCGCCCCAGGCGTAGCGGGTGATCAGGTCCTGGAACGGGGCGGTGAAGGGTGTGGTCGCTGCCTGGGCGCGGTCCACGTGGGCGTTGCCCAGCACCTCGCGGCGTACCGTCATGCCGTCGTGATGGGCATCCGCCGCCGTCCGCGTGCTAGAGGCGACGTTGGGCCCGGAGTCGTCGAAGTGGTCGATCAGCGCCCGCAGTACGCGCTGCGGCTGCTCGGCGAGGGCGAGGTGGGCGGCGCCGTCGAGTTCGACGAGGGACGCCCGCGGGATGCCGTCCGCGAGCCGGCGTGCGTGGTCGGGCGGTGTGGCGCGGTCCTGGCGGCCGGCGAGTACCAGGGTGGGGGCGGCGATCGCGCCCATGTCGTCGTTGAGGTCGCACGTGGCCAGCGCCTCGCAGCACGCGGCGTAACCCGCCGGGTCCGCGCCGCGCTGGTCGGCGATCAGCGACGCGGTCGCTGCGCTGGGCTCGTAACCGGGCGTGAACCAGCGGTCCGGCGCGGACTCGGCCAGCCACCCGACGCCTTCCGTACGCACCCGCGCCGCCCGCTCCCGCCACGCCGACGGATCGCCGAAGTCGGCCGAAGTGCAGAGCAGGGCAAGGGATTCGACCCGGTCGGGGTGGTGGGCGGCGAGCCACGTGCCGATGGCGCCGCCGAGCGAGACGCCGGCGTAGCGGAAGCGGTCGATGCCGAGCGCGTCGGCGAGCTCCAGCACCAGTCCGGCGAGGTGCGGCACGGACGGCTCGGTGAGCCGCGCCGCCGGGGAGTCGCCGTGGCCCGGCAGATCGTAGCGGATCACGCGGTGGCCGCGGGCGAGGGCGGGAAGCTGGGCGTCCCACAAGCGCACGCTGGTGCCGAGGGACGGGCCGAGGAGGAGGGCGGGGGCGTCGGCGCGGCCGTCGGTGGTGTGGTGGAGGAGGTCGGTCATGCGCTGTCCCGGGATGAGGGCGAGTTCGGTGGTGCGGTTACGTGCAGCGCGCGGTCGGTCAGTTCGGGTGCCGCACCCAGGTAGTCGATGGGGTCGAGCAGCTTGCGGATACGGCCCGCGTCGAACCGGCCGCGGAGCTCGGGGTGTTCGGTGAAGTGCGCGTCGGCGAGCTGCTCGGCGACGGCGTCCGCGAGCGGCAGGCGTCCGGCCGCGGCGGTACGGGAGGCGTGCGTGAGCAGCTCCCGCGCCCGGCCCCGCCCCACCACCGGCGCAAGCTCCGCCACCAGCCGCTCCGAGGCGATCAGCCCTCCCGAAAGATCCAGGTGCTCGCGCATCCGCGCCTCGTCCACCCGCAGCCCCGCCGCCAGCTCGGCCGCGGCGTGCGCCGCCCCGCCGGTCAGCCGCAGGGCCTCGCGCAGTGGCTGCCACTCGGCGTGCCAGGCGCCGGCCGGGCGTTCGTCCTCGGCGGGGAGCGAGCCGAGCAGCGTCGCGGCGAGCTGGGGGAGCTGCCGGGCGGCCGCGGCGATCAGCGTGGCGCGGACCGGGTTGGCCTTGTGCGGCATGGCGCTGGAGCCGCCGCCTGCCGCCTCCGCGACCTCGGCGATCTCCGTACGGGACAGGACCAGTACGTCCGCGGCGACCTTGCCGAGCGCGCCGCCGGCCAGCGCCAGCGCGGAGCCCAGTTCGGCGATCGGGGTGCGCAGCACGTGCCAGGGGAGCGGCGGCTCGGCGAGCCCGGTCTCGCGGGCGTACGCCCCCAGCAGGTCGACTCGGCCGTCAAGTGCCGCCAACGTCCCTGCCGCGCCCCCCAGTTGCGCGGGCAGCGCGAGCGCGGCGAGCCGGTCGCGGGCGTGCACGATCTGCTGCCGCCAGCCGGCCGCCTTGAGGCCGAAGGTGGTGGGCACGGCGTGCTGGGTGAGGGTGCGTCCCGGCATGGGCGTGGCGCGGTGCCGGGCCGCGAGCCGCGCCAAGGCCTCGGCCGTGGCGTCGAGGTCGGCCAGGATGTGCGTACGGGCGCGCCAACTCGTCAGCATCAACGCCGTGTCCAGAATGTCCTGGCTGGTGGCGCCCCGATGCACCCACGCCGCCGCCTCGTCGCCGACCGCGGCCGTGAGGCCGGCGACGAGGGGGATCACGGGGTTGCCGCCCTCTCGCGCGCGGACGGCGAGGTCGCGCGCGTCGAAGTGATCGGCGTGGGCAGCGGCCTCGACCTCGGCCCGTACCGTGGCGGGGGCGCCGAGCGCGCGGGTCAGCGCCGCCTCGGCGTCCAGCATCGCCTGGAGGAACGCGCGGTCGCCGGTTGCCGCCTCGACGGCGGAGCCGGCCCATCCGGGGGCGAGCAGGCCGACGTCGGAGGCGTCGTGGACCGGGTCAGCGGAACTCAAGGAACACCGTCTCCTCCCCCTCATCCCCCTGCAGCCGGATGTCGAAGCGATACACCCGCTCCCGCTCCTCCCGCGCCACCAGCGTCCCCCGCCGCTCCTCCGGCAGCGACGCGAGCAGCACATCCTCCGCACACCCCGGCAGATACGCCCGCGTGTACAGGTGATGCGTAAGCCCCCGCGCAAAAACCGCCACGCTCACATACGGCGCCCCACCCGGCGGCGGCAGCGTCCGTACCGCATAGTGCCCGTCCGCGTCCGTCGGCACCCGCCCGAAGCCGGTGAACTCCACGCCGTCGCGCCCGATCACCGCCCCGTCCACCGGATCCCGCCGCATCGACCCCGGCGCCCCGCCAAGCGACCCGTCGGGAGCCGCCTGCCAGAACTCCAGCAGCGCATCCGGGATCGGAGCGCCCGCCCCGTCCCGCACCACCCCGTGCAAGGTGATCGTCCGCGGGTCGCCGGCCGGCGCGATCTCGCCGCCGCGCGCGAAGGGCAGCGCGTAGCCGTAAAAAGGTCCGACCGTCTGAGACGGAGTGATCACGACTGCTCTCCTTCGCCTTCGGTCCAGGTGGCGGCCGGTCCGTCGAGCACCACATCCCATCGGTATCCGAGCGCGAACTCCGGCTTCGACAAGCCGTGTTCATACGCCGCCACCAGCCGCTCGCGGGCGCGCGCGTCGGTGACGGACTGCAGGATCGGGTCGTACGGGAAGAGCGGGTCGCCGGGGAAGTACATCTGGGTCACCAGCCGCTGCGTGAAGGCGCTGCCGAAGAGGGAGAAATGGATGTGGGCCGGGCGCCAGGCGTTCACATGATTGCGCCAGGGATACGCGCCGGGCTTGACCGTCGTGAAGCGGTAGCCGCCCTCGGCGTCGGTGAGGCAGCGGCCGACGCCGGTGAAGTTCGGGTCCAGCGGGGCCGGGTGCTGGTCGCGCTGGTGGGCGTAACGGCCGGAGGCGTTGGCCTGCCAGATCTCCACCAACTGGTCGCGCACTGGGCGGCCTTCGCGGTCGAGGATCCGGCCGGTGACGGTGATCCGCTCGCCGAGCGGCTCGCCCTGGTGCTGCCGGGTGAGGTCGGCGTCGAGGTCGGTGACGTCGGTGGGGCCGAAGACGGGTCCGGTGAGCTCGACCGCGTCGGGGTCGTCCTTGACCGCGAGCAGCGGCTGGCGCGGGTGGCGGAGCAGGGTGCTGCGGTACGGGGCGTAGTCGCGGCGCGGGTGGGCGGTGCCGTCCGGCTCGTAGGCGGCCATCTCGGTGTCGATGGCGCGCTGGTGGGGGAGTCCGGGAAGCTGAGTCTCGGTCTCGGTCTTCGTCTCGGTCTCGGTCACGCGCGCACTCCTCTCGTAGTGGCGACCGGGGCTCCGGTGCGGTCGCGGAGCTCGTCGAGGCTGACGTCGGGGGCGAGTTCGGCCAGCCGGAGGCCGGCGTCGGTGATGTCCAGGACGCCGAGGTCGGTGATCACGCGATGGACGCATCCCGTGCCGGTGAGCGGGAGTGTGCACTCCTCGACGAGCTTCGGGGAGCCGTCCCGTGCCGTGTGTTCCATCAGGACGACGACCCGGCGGGCGCCGTGCACCAGGTCCATCGCGCCGCCGACGCCCTTGATCATCTTGCCGGGGACGGCCCAGTTGGCGAGGTCGCCGCGCGCGGAGACCTGCATCGCCCCGAGCACGGCGACGTCGATGTGGCCGCCGCGGATCATGCCGAAGGAGAGCGCGGAGTCGAAGAAGGCGGCTCCTGGGCGCACCGTCACCGTCTCCTTCCCCGCGTTGATCAGGTCCGGATCGACCTCGTCCTCCCTCGGATACGGGCCGACGCCGAGGATGCCGTTCTCCGACTGCAGCACCACGTCCGCGCCCTCGGGCAGGTGCCCGGGGATCAGCGTCGGCAGCCCGATGCCGAGGTTCACGTAGCCCTCGGCGGGGAGTTCGCGGGCCGCTCGTGCGGCCATCGCGTCGCGGGTCCAGGGCATCAGGCGCGCACCGTCCTCTTCTCGATACCTTTGCCGGCGGCCTCCGCCGGGGTCAGCCGCAGCACCCGCTGCACGAAGACGCCGGGCACGTGCACCGCGTCCGGGTCGATCTCCCCCGGCTCGACGAGCTCCTCGACCTCGGCGATGGTGATGCGGCCCGCCATCGCCGCTAGGGGGTTGAAGTTGCGGGCCGACTTCGCGAACACCAGGTTGCCGTGCCGGTCGCCCCGGGCGGCCCGTACCAGCGCGAAGTCCGTGCTGATGCCGTGCTCCAGGACGTACGCGCGGCCGTCGAAGTCGCGCACCTCCTTGGGCGGTGAGGCCACCGCGACGCCGCCGTCGGGCCCGTAACGCCAGGGCAGCCCGCCGTCGGCGACCGGTGTGCCGACTCCGGCCGGGGTGAAGAAGGCGGGGATGCCGGCGCCGCCGGCGCGCAGCCGCTCGGCGAGGGTGCCCTGCGGGGTGAGCTCCAGCTCGATCTCGCCGGCGAGGTATTGGCGGGCGAATTCCTTGTTGTCGCCGACGTACGAGCCGGTGACGCGGTCGATGCGGCCGGACTTGAGGAGGATGCCGAGGCCGCCGCCGTCGACGCCGCAGTTGTTGGAGACGATGTGCAGATGCCGGGAGCCGCGCCGGTGCAGGGCGCCGATGAGGACGTCGGGGACGCCGCTGAGCCCGAAGCCGCCGACGGCGAGCGCCGCGCCGTCCGGGATGTCGGCGACGGCCTCGTCGGCCGAGCGCACCACCTTGTCCATCACGCAGTCCCCTTGCCGGTGTTCGCCTGCTGAACTATCGTTCATTTCTGAAGACAGTCGTGAGTCTCCGCCCGGAGGCGGCGCGCTGTCAACGGATTCGGCACGGAATGAGGGAGCGCGGATGCCTCCGATCGGCCCGCTGGAGCGAGGTCTTGCCGTGCTGCGCGCACTGGCCGCGGCGCCCGGCGGGCGGATGGCGGCGAGCGGGCTGGCGAAGGAGACGGGCCTGGCCCGTTCCCCGGTGGACCGGATCGCGGCCACGCTGATCCGGCTCGGGTACGTACGCGAAGAGGTGCGCGAACTCGTCCTCGCGCCGCCCCTGCTGTGCCTCGGCGAGGCGTATCTGCGCTCGGCGGGGATCGCGGCGGCGCTCGACCCGCTCGCGGCGCGGCTCGCCGACGAGCTGGACGAGTCGGTGTCCGTCGCCGTCCCGGACGGGGACGATGCCGTGCGCTTCGTGGTGCAGCACACCCGGCGGCGGGCGCTGTCGGTGTCCTTCCGGGTCGGGGACGTGCTGCCCGCCGACCGGTGCGCTCCCGGGCCGCTGTTCGCGGCGGCCCAGCGCGAATGGGCCGTGGACGACCAGCTGATCGAGCCGGGCCTGGTGGCCGTCGCGGTCCCGGTGCGCGACCCCGAGGGGCGTACGGCCTACGCGCTCAGCGCCGTCAGCCACACCAGCCGGCACTCCGCGGAGGACCTGCGCGAGCACGCCCTGGAGCCGCTGCGGCGCACCGCCGCCGCGATGACGGCGGCGCTCGCCGCGGGCGGCGCCGAGGCGGCGCCCGAGCCCGTAACGGACCCGACCCCCGACGCCAAGCGCGAACTCGGCCCCGAATACCTGCAGTCCCTCGCCCGCGGCCTCGCGGTGCTGGCCGCGCTGGGGCAGGCGCGCGGCGGCATGACCCTCGCCGCGGTCGCCCGCGCGACGGGGCTGTCCCGGGCCACCGTGCGCCGCAGCCTGCTGAGCCTGGTGGAGCTGGGATACGTGGCCGGCGACGACGGTCGCTTCGCCCCGCTGCCGCGCGTCCTGGACCTCGGCTATCCGCTGCTGTCCGCGCTGTCCCTGGACGAGATCGCCCGGCCGCATCTCGCCGAACTGGTGCGGCAGGTGCACGAGTCCGCCTCGATGGCGGTCCTCGACGGGCCCGACATCCGCTACGTGAGCCGGGTCGCGGCGAGCCGGATCATGAGCGTCACGATCACCACCGGCACCCGCTTCCCGGCGTACGCGACGTCGATGGGCCGGGTCCTGCTCGCCGGACTCCCGGCCGCCGAACGCCTCCCGGCCGGCCTGGAGCTCAAGCCGCTGACGGCCTACACGATCACCGACCGGGCCGCGCTCGGCCGGGTCATCGACACGGTGGCCGGGGACGGCTACGCCGTGGTGGACCAGGAGCTGGAGAAGGGCCTGCGCTCGGTCGCGGCCCCGGTCCGCGGCGCCGACGGCTCGGTGGTCGCCGCGGTCAACGTCGCCCTGCATGCGGGCCGTACGACCGAGGCCGAGGCCCGCGACGCCGTGCTGCCCGCGCTGCGGGAGACGGCCGCGCGGATCTCGGCGGATGTGGCGGCGGTCAGGCCAGCGTCAGGAACAGCTTCTCCAGCTCCTCCTCGGTCAGCGGCGGCCGCTCGCCCTCCTGGGCGTTGACGCAGTCGCGCATGCCGGAGGCGATGATCTTGAAGCCGGCGCGGTCGAGCGCCCGGGAGACGGCGGCCAGTTGGGTGACCACGTCCTTGCAGTCCCGGCCCGCCTCGATCATCGCGATGACGCCGGCGAGCTGGCCCTGCGCGCGGCGCAGCCGGTTCAGCACCGGGGCGACGGCGTCCTGTTCCGCGCTCACTTGGCCAGCTCCTTGCGGGCGGTGTCCAGGGTCTCGGGGCGCGGCCGGTTGAAGGGCAGCTTGCCGAGCAGGACGGCCATCCCGCAGGTGTTGCTGATCCCCGAGTAGACCAGCCCGGCCGCGATGCCTGCGGAGAGGATCAGCCCGTACGGGGTGAACAGGCCGATCACCAGCCCGAGCAGCACCAGCGAACCGGCGGTGAAGCGCACCTGGCGGTCCATCGCCCACGGGGTGCGGCCGGTGGTCCGCTCGGTCTCCACGGGCAGGCCCGCCGCGCGCCAGCCGTCGGTGCCGCCGGTCAGGCTGCGGGCCGCGACGCCGGCCTCGGCAAGCTGGGAGCGGGCGTTCTCCGAGCGCAGCCCGGCGGCGCAGACCAGCACGAGCTCGCGGCGCTCGGCGGCGGTGCGCAGCTCGGGGATCAGGGTGGCGAACTCGTCGAGGGGGACGTTGACGGCACCCGGGACATGGCCGGCGGCGAACTCGCCGGGGGCGCGGACGTCGATCACCACGGTCGCGTCCGCGTCGAGGGCGCGCAACTGGGCGGGGGTCAGGGCGGTGGCCGTGGTGGTCACGGGGGGAACTCCTCTGCGTGGGTGTGCTGGTTGGGGGGAGGGCAGGTCAGGCGACCCTGGTGGCGGGCCGCGGAGCCGCGTCGGCCGGCGCGGCCGGGCCGGCGTCGGTGCGTGCCGACTGCCCCGCCGCCCACGTCGCGTAACCGCCGTCCAGATTGGCGGACTTCCGGCCGAGACCGGCCAGCAGCCGCTGTGCGGTGTGTCCGCGCAGCCCGACCTGGCAGTGCACGATCAGGTCGCCGTCCGGCAGTTCCGCCGCGCGGTCGCGCAGCTCGTCCAGCGGGATGTTCAGCGCGCCCGGGATCGCGCCGCGGGCGTGTTCGGCGCGGGTGCGGACGTCGATGACCGCGGCGCCGCCGGTCACCGCGTGCCACTGTACGGCGCGCGCCGTACCGTCCATCCGGTTCCCGGCGATGAACCCGGCCATCGTGACCGGGTCCTTGGCGGAGCCGTACGGCGGGGCGTAGGCGAGCTCCAGGTCGGCGAGTTCGGGGGCGGTCAGGCCGCCCGCCATCGCGGTGGCGATGACGTCGATGCGCTTGTCGACGCCGTCCTCGCCCACCGCCTGGGCGCCCAGGATCCTCCCGTCGCGGGGGTCGTAGAGCAGCTTCAGCGCGATGGGGGAGGCGCCCGGGTAGTACCCGGCATGGGAGCCGGGGTGCAGATGCACGGCCTCGTACGGGCGGCCCGCGGCGCGCAGCCGCTTCTCGTTCCACCCGGTCGCGGCGGCGGTGAGCTCGAAGATCCGCACCACGGCGGTGCCGGATGCGGCGCGGGCGCGCACCTCGCGTCCGGTGATGGCGTCCGCGACCAGGCGGCCGTGCCGGTTGGCGAGGTTGGCGAGCGGGATCAGCACCGGCTCGCCGGTCTGCGCGTCGCGCTTCTCGGCGGCGTCGCCGACCGCGTAGATGTCCGGGTCGCTGGTGCGCATCGAGGCGTCCACCGCGATGCCGCCGCGCTCGCCGGTCTCCAGGCCCGCGGCGCGCGCGAGGCCGGTCTCGGGCCGTACGCCGATCGACATCAGCACCACATCGGCCGGGACCCGGCGGCCGTCGGCGAGGGTGACGGCGTCCGCCAGCACCTCGGCGACCTGCGTGCCCAGCTCGACCCTGATGCCATGGGCGCGCAGCCGCTCGGCGACCGGCGCGGCCATCTCGGGGTCCAGCGGCGGCAGCACCTGGTCCGCGAGCTCGACGAGGGTGACCTCCAGGCCGCGCTCGCGCAGATTCTCCGCGGCCTCCACGCCGATGAACCCGCCGCCGACCACGACGGCGCTGCCCGCCCCGGCGTCGAGATCGGCCGCGAGCCGGTCCACGTCGGTGACGTCCCGCAGCGTGCGGGCGCGCCCGACGCCGGGCAGGTCCGGCACGAAGGGGCGGGCGCCGGGGCTGAGCACGAGCTTGTCGTACGCCTCCTCGTACTCCCGGCCGCTGTCCACCTCGCGCACCCGCACCGTACGGGCGGCGGGGTCGACGGCGACGGCCTCCTGCCGCACCCGCACGTCGATGCGGAAGCGGGCGGCCAGCGACTCGGGCGTCTGCAGCAGCAGCGCCGCGCGCTCCTCGATGACGCCGCCGAGGTAATAGGGGAGCCCGCAGTTCGCATAGCTGACGTGTGCCCCGCGCTCCAGGACGACGATCTCGGCGTGCTCGTCGAGCCGCCGCAGCCGGGTGGCCGCCGACATGCCGCCGGCGACGCCGCCGATCACGAGGACCTTCATGCTGTGTCACTTCTTTCGCTCAAGCCCCCCTGGACCCGATACCCCCGAGGGTATCAGAGGATACGGGAGGGGGTATCCGCGGTGCCGCCGGATGACGTACGAATCCGGGGCTCTTCGGGTGGCTGTTGTGGGATTTATGCGATGAATGTCCTAGTTTGGCTGCGCCAGCGCATCAATCGCATGATCGGAGTGTCCGCATGATCCGTACCCGCCTCTTCGGGACCCTGGCGGTGGCCGTGCTCGCCGCCGCGCTCGGCGGCCTCATCGGGCTGTCCGCCGGGACGTTCGACAGTGACTCCGGCGACAAGCCGGCGGCCGAGGACACCATGGAGAAGCCGGAGAAGTCCGGCACCGACAAGTCGGACGCCGCGCCGCCCGCCGACGCCCCGGAGTCCGGCCGGGAGCAGGGCGCGCAGCCGGGTGCCCAGCCGGGTGCCCAGCCGGGCGAGAAGGCGGCCCCGCCGGGCGCCGGCGAGCAGCAGCAGCCGGCCCAGCCTGAGCAGGGGCAGAAGCAGGACGGCGAGCTGGAGGAATGGGGTGTCGCGCCCTGATCAGGACCGCCGAGTGACGCTGCGGTGCCGGGCGACGCTGATTGGGGTGAGGTTGTACCTTCCGGGCGGATGATGACTGAAGGGGGTCGGGGTGTGAGACACGTCTCAACTCCGGGTCGTTTAGACCGGTTTGGGTCGCATGCAGGCTGCGGCTGCCCTAAGACTGGGGCCCGTCCGGACCAACCTCCTCGACGGAAGGGACGGCAGACGTGACAGCGCAGCAGTGGCCGGGCGGGCACGAGCCCGGTGCGATACCGGGGCCCGGGAGGGCCGACGCCATGCGCAGTGTCCGCGGCGCGCAGCCGGGGCCGCGGCGCGGTGGCCGGCAGGCGCCCGGGCCGCGCGGCATGCAGCCGATGCCGGCGCCTCGCGGTGCTCAGCCCGCCCCCGGGCCGGAGGAGACGACGCAGCCGCTCCCGGCGCAGCGGCCGTTCCCGCAGCAGCAGCCGCACCAGCAGCCGCCGCCCGGCCCGCTCCGGCAGGCGGGGGACGCCCCCGGCGGTCCCGCCACGGCCGACCTCGAGCTGCTGGCGTACGAGCCGGAGGCGCTCGGCCGCAGCTACTCCGGCGTGGATGTCGACGTCCGCCCGCAGGACCTCGGCCCGCGCCGGAGGGCGCGGGCGAAGCACCGCCGCCGCAAGCGCATCTTCGTGGCGGCCGCGGCCGCCGGGGTGACCGCGGTGACCGGCAGCCTCATGGCCGCGGGCCTGCTGAGCAGCAACGACGACGGCGCCGGCGACCGGGCCGGGGCGCCGGCGACCTCGCTGCCGCCCGAGGAGATCGACCCCGACGACGAGGCACCGGAGCGTTCGGCGAGCGACAGCCCGTCGGCGCAGCGCGCCGAATCCCCTGACCGCTCGGACCGCGACCGCCGGGTCGCGCCGGTCGCGCCCTCCACCTCCCGCGAGGCGCCGACGCAGGAGGAGAGCTCCGCGTCGCCGTCGCCATCGCGGACCAGCGACAAGCCGTCGACGTCGAAGCCGCCGGCCGCGGACGACGAGCCGAGCGACTCGGAGTCGCCGTCGGACAGCACGACCCCGACGCCGAGCGAGAGCAACACCAAGAAGCCGCCGGGGCGGGACAAGGACGAGGAGTGGGGCACCCTGCCGTAGCAGGGGCCTAGGCGTTCGCGTCGTACGTCCGCCGCAGCAGCGCCGCGAAGCCGTCGTCGACCTCGTCGACGGCGGCCAGCGGCACCCGCACCGCCATCTCGTCGCCGAGGCCCTTCGCCGCCAGCAGCCTGCCGCCCGGTTCGGCGTCCGGCAGCCGCAGGCCGACGTCGACGCGGCTGCGGGTGGCCGGCCGGACCCGCGCGAAGGTGCGGCGCGGGCCGACCAGGGCCACGAAGGTCTTGCGGACCTGGACCGTGACCTCCGGCAACTCGGCCGCGCGCAGCAGCACCGCGTCCAGGACCGGGCGCAGCTCCGGGCGGTCGGCGTACTGGGCGTCGATCAGGTCGTCCGCGCTCTGCCGCAGGAAGTCCGGATAGCCGAAGGTCTCGTGCACGAGCAGCATCTGCGCGTAGCCGCGCACCCCGCGCTCGTCGAGCCAGTCCCGCAGCTCCTGCTCGCTGCCCGGCGCCGCGGCGCGGATACGCTCGGTCCAGGTGTCCAGGGACTCGCCGGTGCCGCGCTCCAGCAGGCCGATCTGCCAGTCGCGCATGTCCTGCCAGGACTTGACCTTGGGTTTCTCCGGCATGGGGGCAGAGTACTTCGCCGCCGGGTGGCGCTGTGGCACACTCCGCCGCGGAGGTGGTGCGGGTGACTACAGGGACTGCGTATCCGCGGATCCGGCAGGTGGTGCTGGACACGACCGACGTGCGCGGGCTCGCCGAGTTCTACCGGCAGCTGTTCGGTCTGGTCTACCGGCCGGGGGACGAGCCGCCGCCCGCCGGGGAGCCCGATCCGCTCGGCTCGGACTGGCTGGTGCTGCGTACCCCCGAGGGGGCGAGCTGCCTGGCGTTCCAGCAGGTGGAGAAGCTGCCCGAGGCCGCCGAGGGCTGGCCGGCCGGGCCGGTCCCGCAGCAGCTGCACCTGGACACCACGGTCCCGACGGTCGAGGCGCTGGAGGCGGCGCACCGGCGGGCGCTGGAGCTCGGCGCCCGCGAGCTGCTGGACCGCACCGACGACCCGGAGGAGCCGCTGCGGGTCTACGCGGACCCGTCCGGCCACCCCTTGTGCATCTTCGTCGCCCCGTAGCGTCTTCCCCGCGAGCCGCTTCTGGGTGAGCATGAGGTACCGGCCGCTGTAACAAGGGGAGACGGGGGGCATTTCGTGCGTGTGGGACTGCTGACCCGGGAGTACCCGCCCGGCGTGTACGGCGGCGCGGGCGTCCATGTCGAGTTCCTCGCCCAGGAGTTACGGGCCCTCGTCGACGTCGATGTGCACTGCTGGGCGGCCGAGGGCGCCGCCGAGGCCGAGGGCGTCGTACGCCACCACCCCTGGCCGCGCCTCGACGGCGCCAACGACGCCCTGCGCACCCTCTCCCTCGACCTCTCCATGGCCGCCGCCCTGGACGGCGTCGACGTGCTGCATTCGCACACCTGGTACGCCAACCTCGCGGGCCACCTCGGCAAGCTGCTGCACGGCGTGCCGCACGTGGTGACCTCCCACTCCCTGGAGCCGCGCCGCCCGTGGAAGGCCGAGCAGCTCGGCGGCGGATACGCGCTGTCCAGCTGGGCCGAGCGGACCGCCATAGAGGCGGCGGACGGCGTCATCGCCGTCTCCGCCGCGATGCGCGCCGACATCCTCGCCTGCTATCCGGCGCTGGACCCGGCGAAGGTGCGCGTCGTGCACAACGGCATCGACACCCGCCTGTACCGCCCCGACCACGGCACCGCCGTGCTCGAGCGCCTCGGCATCGACCCGGGCCGCCCGTACATCGTCTTCGTCGGCCGCATCACCCGGCAGAAGGGTGTGCCGCACCTGCTCCGCGCCGCCCGCGCGCTGGACCCGGCGGCCCAGGTCGTGCTGTGCGCCGGGGCGCCGGACACGCCGGAGCTGGAGCGGGAGTTCCAGGAGCTGTACGAGGAGCTCGCGCGCGGCCGCGACGGGGTGTTCTGGGTGCCGGAGATGCTGCCGCGCCCGGAGGTCGTGCAACTGCTGACGCACGCCCGCGCGTTCGTCTGCCCGTCCGTCTACGAGCCGCTCGGCATCGTGAATCTCGAGGCGATGGCGTGCGGCACCGCGGTGGTCGCGTCGGCGGTCGGCGGCATCCCCGAGATCGTCGCCGACGGCCGTACGGGGCTGCTCGTCCCGTACGACGAGGGCGAACCGGCCGCCTTCGAGGCCGGGCTGGCCGGCGCGCTGAACCGGCTGCTCGACGACGGCGCCGAGGCCGCGCGGATGGGGGCGGCGGGGCGCGGGCGGGTGGCGGAGGAGTTCGGCTGGGAGGCGGTGGCGCGGCGTACGGCGGCCGTGTACGAGGAGCTGGTCAAGGCGTAACCGATCCGGGCTACAGGCGGAGGTGCCGCAATGCGGGACAGGGACGGCTACACGGTGCTCGGCATAGTGCTGGCGGGCGGGGAGGGCAAGCGGCTGATGCCGCTCACCGCGGACCGGGCGAAACCGGCGGTGACCTTCGGCGGCATGTACCGGCTGGTCGACTTCGTGCTGTCGAACCTGGTCAACGGCGGGATCCTGCGCAACTGCGTGCTGACGCAGTACAAGTCGCACTCCCTCGACCGGCACATCACCACCACCTGGCGGATGTCGAGCCTGCTCGGCAACTACGTCACCCCGGTCCCGGCCCAGCAGCGCCTCGGCCCCCGCTGGTACCTGGGCAGCGCGGACGCCATCCTGCAGTCCCTGAACCTGGTCAACGACGAACAGCCCGACTACATCGCCGTCTTCGGCGCCGACCACGTCTACCGCATGGACCCGCGGCAGATGATCGACCAGCACGTGGAGAGCGGCGCCGGCGTGACGGTGGCGGGGATACGGGTCCGGCGCTCCGAGTCGCGCGCCTTCGGGATCATCACGCCGGGCGGGGACGGGCGGCAGGTGGAGGGCTTCCTGGAGAAGCCGGCCGATCCGCCGGGGCTGCCCGCCGACCCCGAGCACGTCTTCGCGTCCATGGGCAATTACGTCTTCACGACGAAGACGCTCGTCGACGCCCTGCAGCAGGACGCCGAGGACGACCACTCGGTGCACGACATGGGCGGCTCGATCCTCCCGGCCCTGACCGAGCGCGGCCAGGCGCAGCTCTACGACTTCAACGCCAACCGGGTCCCGGGCGAGAGCGCCCGCGGCCACGGCTACTGGCGCGACGTCGGCACCCTCGACGCGTACTACGACGCCCATATGGACCTGATCTCCGAGCGCCCCGCCTTCAGCCTCGACAACCGCCGCTGGCCCGTCTACACCCACTCGGGACAGCTCCCGCCCGCCCGCTTCCTCGCGGCCGGGATCGCGAGCGAGTCGATCGTCAGCCCAGGCTGCGTCATCCGCGGGCAGGTCACGCGATCCGTGCTGTCGCCGGGCGTGCTGGTCGCCGAGGGCGCGGTGGTGCAGGGCGCGGTGCTGCACGACAACGTGCGGGTGGGGCGGGGCGCGGTGGTGCGCGGGGCCGTACTCGACAAGAACGTCGATGTGCCGCCGGGCGCCACGATCGGCGTCGACCCGGACCGGGACCGGGAGCTCTACACGATCTCCGAGGCGGGGGTCGTGGTGCTGGGCAAGGGGCAGCGGGTCGGGGTGCGCTAGGCCCCTGCGCCAGGCCCCTGCGCCAGGCCCCCGCGCTAAGCCGCCAGGAAGGCGCGCAGCGAGTCCGCCATCGCGCGGGCGAATGCCTCGCGGGTCGCGTCGTCCACCAGGTCGAGGGAGAGGTACGGGTTCAGGTCCTCCAGCTCCACCAGGAGCAGCTCGCCGTCGCGGGTGCGGCAGGCGTCGACGCGCTGGATGCCGTGGTCGAGGGTGTTCCAGTCGATGAAGCGGCGGGCGAAGGCGAGGTCGGCCCCGGTGGCCTCGTAGGGCTGGAGGTCCCAGCGGCGCGCCGGGTCGGGGGCGTAGAGGGCGTACTGGAAGGCGTCGTCCACGTAATAGAAGGACACCTCGTGGACGAAGTCGATCCGCGGCTGGACGAGGACGTCGCCGTAGGAGAGGCCGGCGAGGCGCTCGCGCGGGAGGAATTCCAGGCCGATCGAGTCGGCGCCCGCCTTCGGCTTCACGGCGTACGAGGCGGTCTCGGGGAGGCGGTCGAGGGCGCCGGGGTCGTCGATGGTGGGGATGACGGGGTAGCCCGCCGCGGTGAGGTCGAGCAGGTACTGCTTGCCGGCCATGTCGGCGCGGCCGGTGAGCGGGTTGTAGACGCGGGTGCCGCGGGCGGTGGCGGCGGCACGGAAGGCGTCGTAGGCCTGCTGGTAGCCGAGGACCGGGCCGCTGTTGCGGACGACGACGGCGTCGAAGCCGTCCATGAGCGTGGTGGCGTCGAGGGGGTGGCAGAGGGCGAGGTCGAAGTCCTGGCGGAGGCGGGCGGTCAGGGCGATGTCCTCGTCGCAGTAGCGGCGGCCGCGGGCCGGGTAGGCGAGGTCGGTGACGTAGAGGAGGCGGGGGCGGGGTGCGGGCACGGTGCTGAGCTCCGGAGGGGCGGTGCGGGCGGGGATTCACCGTAACGCGGTACCCGCGTCGGGGCAGTCGGCGCTGTCGGTGCCGCATGCCAGAGTTGAGCCATGTCATCCGCCCTCATCGGCCGCGATCACCCCGCCGGCGTCCTGCGTGCCGCGATCGACCGCGCCGCGGTCAGCCACGGTGGCCTGGTGCTCGTCGCGGGCGAGGCCGGGATCGGCAAGACCGCGCTGGTCACCGGGGCGGTCGCGGCGGCCCGCGAGCAGGGCGCGCTGGTGCTCAGCGGGTCCTGCTGGGACGGCGCGCCGGGGTACTGGCCGTGGACGCAGGTGGTGCGCGGGCTGAAGCGCGGCGCCGGGGACGGCGCGTGGGAGGAGGCGCGGCAGGCCGGCGGCGGCGTGCTCGCGGCGCTGCTCGGCGCGGACGGCGGCATCCCCGCGGACGGCGCCGACGGGCTGCCGGCCGGGGGCAGCGACGGCTTCCCGCTGTACGACGCGGTGACCAGCGCGCTGGCCGCGGTGGCGGCGCGGCGGCCGGTCGTCGTCGTCCTCGACGACCTGCACTGGGCCGATCCCGCCTCGCTGCGGCTGCTCGCGTTCGCCGCGCAGCACACGTGGTTCGAGCGGCTGCTGCTGGTCGGCACGTACCGCGATGTGGAGACCGACGCGGCCGGGCATCCGCTGCGCGAGCTCATCGCGGCGGTCACCGCCAAGGCCGCCAATGTGACGCTCACAGGGCTCGATGTGGACGGCACGGGGCGGCTGATGGCTCGTACGGCCGGAAGAGAGCCCGCGCCCGAGCTGGTCGCGGAGGTGCACCGGCGGACGGGCGGCAATCCCTTCTTCGTCGAGCAGACCGCGCGGCTGTGGGCGGGCGGCGCCTCGGTCGACGCGGTCGCGCCCGGGGTGCGGGACGCGCTCCGGCGGCGGCTCGATCTGCTGCCGGCGCCGGTGGCCGGGCTGCTCGGCGCGGCGGCGGTGCTGGGCCGGGAGTTCCACCGGCAGGTGCTCGCCGCCGTGGTCGGGGAGCCGGTGGCGCGGACCGACCGGCTGCTGGAGACGGCGGTCGCGGCCCGGCTGGTGATCGCGAAGGGCGGCGGGGACTTCGCCTTCGCCCACGATCTGGTGCGCGAGACGCTGTACGACGCGCTGCCGGAGCCCCGGGCCCGGCATGCCGCGGTCGTACGCGCCCTGGACACCGCCCCGGCCCTCGCGGGCAAGGTGCTCCCGGCCGACCGCGCGCGGCACGCCTGGGCGGCCGGCGCGGAGCTGGACCGCGAGCGGGCCATGGCGCTGCTGCGGGAGGCCGCCCAGGACGCGCTCGGCCGGATCGCCGACGAGGAGGCCCTGATCCACCTGCGCCGGGTGCGGGAGCTGGCCGCCGCGGGCACCCCGCGCGAGCGGGTGCTGGCAGGGCTCGCGCTGGGCGAGCAGCTGATCTACGCGGGGGAGTCGGCCGAGGCGCTGCCGGTGCTCGACGAAGCCGTCCGCGAGGCCCGGGCCACGGGCGAGCACGATCTGCTGGGGCGGGCGGCGCTCACGCTGTTCGGCGCCATGGGCCACCCCGGTTCGCAGCCCGGCCGGCGCGAGGAGCTGCTGCGGGAGGCGCATGCCGCCCTCGTCGGCGGCCACCGCGACGAGGCCTCCGACCCCGACCGGATGGCCGCCGAGATCGCCGTCGCCCTCGCCGTACGGGCCCGGCGCGGCGCCGACGACGAGGCGCTCGGCTTCGGCCTGTGGAGCCGTCACCACGCCATCTGGGGTCCGGGCACCGCGGCCGAGCGGGTCGCGCTGACCGAGGAGCTGGCGGCCATCGCCCGCCGGGTCGGCGATGTCGAGGGCGAGCACTTCGCCACCGCGCTGCGCTGGGTGGCGCTGCTTGAGCTGGGCGACGCGCGGTTCCTGGAGAGCTATCGGGCCTACGTGGCCGGTGCCCGGCGCGGCGGCCTGCCGCGGATGGAATACACCGGCGCGATCGACGAGTCCATCATCGAGGCCTTCATGGGCGACTTCGCCCGGGCCGAGGAACTGCTGGACCACGTGCTCGCGGAGAACGGCGACACCGACCACGTCACGTTCACCACCGGCATGCTCCACCACCATCGATGGGCGCTGCTGATGCTCCAGGGCCGGTACGCCGAGGCGGAGCGCGCGCTCGACGCCGACACCCGCCCGGACCGGCCGCGGGTGCGGCTGGCGCGGGCCCTGACCGCCGTACGCCGCGGCGACCCGGAGCCGGCCCGGCGGCTGCTCGCCGACGATGCGCCGGAGGCGCCGGCCGCGGACCGGGCCAGGCGCCCGCTGCTGTGGCGGCTGCAGGCGGAGACGGCCGCCGCGACCCGCGACCCGCGGCTTGCCGCCCAGGCGCGGGAGGGGCTGGCGGCGCTGCGCGGGCAGTGGCTGGTCTCGCTCTTCGGCTGGGACGTCGGCGGGCCCGCCGACCATTGGCTCGCGATGCTGGACGCGGCCGAGGAGCGCTGGGATCAGGCGGTCGAGGGCTTCACCGCCGCCCGCCGCGCCGCCGACCGGCTGCGCTCCCGCCCGTGGTCGCTGGAGGCGCGCGCCGGTCTGGCCGCCGCGCTCGCCGCCCGCGGCGGGCCCGGCGACGCGGAGCGGGCGGCGGGGCTGCGGGCCGAGGTGGCGCGGGAGGCGGGCGAGCTGGGCATGCGCCATCTGGCGGCGCCTGTAGAAGAAGAGGTGCGGGCGCCGGCCGCCGAGCGGGAGTTCCGCTATGACGGCCGGGTCTGGACGCTGACGTACGCGGGGCGCACCGTCCATCTCCCCGACGCCAAGGGGCTCCGCGACATGCATCTGCTGCTCGCCCGGCCGGGCGAGGAGATCCCGGCGGTCCGGCTGCTCAGCCCGGAGGGCGGCGAGGAGGTGGTCGCGGCGCGCCGGCTGGGCGGCGACCCAGTGCTCGACGAGGAGGCCAAGGCGCAGTACAAGCGGCGGCTGGAGCGGCTGGACGAGGAGATCGACCGGGCGGCGGCGGTGGGCGACGACGCCCGCGCCGCGGAGTACGACAAGGAGCGGGACGCGCTGCTGCACGAGCTGCGGGCGGCGGCCGGACTCGGCGGGCGCAGCCGGCGCCTCGGCGACGAGGCGGAGCGGGCCCGTAAGGCGGTCAGCGGCCGCATCCGGGACGCGATCCGCAAGATCGAGTCCGGGCATCCCGCGCTGGCCGCGCATCTGAAGGCGGCGATCTCGACGGGCAGCACCTGCGCCTACCGGCCCGGGGACGGCGAGCGGGCGGCGGTCTGGCGGCTGTGAGACGGGGCGGGCCCGCCCCATGAATCAGGCGCCGGCCCGCCCCATGCGTCGTCATGGGAGCGGGCCGGCGCCGTATCGAGGGAGCGGCTACTTGCGCGCGTAAAGCCGCATCGTGATCGGCCCGAAGACGGCCACGAACAGCCCGGCCCAGCCCAGCGACCAGGCGATGTCGGCGCCCGGCCAGCCGCCGTGCATCAGCTCGCGGACGGCGGCCGAGAGATGGGTGATCGGGTTGTTGTCGGCGAAGGCCTGCAGCCAGCCCGGCATGGTGCTGGTCTCGACGAAGATGTCGCTGAGGAAGGTGAAGGGGAAGATCACCATCATGGCGACGCCCATCACCGACTTCTCGGTCCGCATCAGCAGCCCGAGCATCGTCCACGCCCAGGAGAACCCGAAGGCGAAGACGAGCAGCAGCGCCACCCCGAGCAGCACGCCCACGACCCCGCCGTCCGGCCGGAAGCCCATGATCAGCCCGACCACGAGCATCACCAGCGAGGCGACGACGTAGCGCATCGCGTCGCCGAGCAGATAGCCGACCATCGGGGCCGGCCGCCAGATCGGCAGGGTGCGGAAGCGGTCGAAGACGCCCTTCGAGATGTCCGTGTTGACCGCCACGCCGGTGTACATCGTGATCATGACGACGCTCATCACGAGGATGCCCGGCAGGAACCGCTGCAGATACTCCGTCGGCGACCCGGAGAGCGCGCCGCCGAAGAGATACGTGTACATCAGCACCAGCATGATCGGGAAGGCGGTGACGTCGAAGAGCTGATCGGGCACATGCTTGATCTTCAGAACGGCCCGCCAGCCGAACGTCACCGAGGCGGACCATGGACTGGGCCGTGGCGGGCGTTCGGTGGCGATCAGCACCTCGGCGAGCGACTCGGACTTCACCGGGGCGAGTTCTTCGGGGTTCTGGGTCTGGGTGGCGGTGGTCATGCCGCGACTCCTTCCTTGGAATCGGCAGAAGCGGCTGCGGTGCGGTCGGTGAGGGCGAGGAAGACCTCGTCCAGGCTGGGCTGGCCCAGCGCGAAGTTGTCGACGGTGATGCCCGCGCGGGCGAGCTCGCCCAGCGCGCGGGACGCCTGCTCGGCGGCCTGCTCGCCGCTGCCGTTGCCGACCCGGGCGGTCAGCGCCACGGGGTCCGGCTCCAGCTGCACCTGCGCGTCGAGCGCGCGGGCGAGCAGGTCGACCGCCTGCTGCCGCTGGTCCGCCTCGCGCAGCCGCAGATGCACGGACCCGGCGCCGACGGACGCCTTCAGCTCGCCCTTGGTGCCCTCGGCGATGACCTTGCCCTTGTCGATGACGGCGATACGGGAGGCCAGCTGGTCGGCCTCGTCCAGGTACTGGGTGGTGAGCAGCACGGTGGTGCCCTGGGCGACCACCGCCCGCACGATGTCCCACACCTGATTACGGCTGCGCGGGTCGAGGCCGGTCGTCGGCTCGTCCAGGAACAGCAGGTCCGGGGTGTTGAGGATGGACGCCGCGATGTCGATGCGCCGCCGCATGCCGCCCGAGTAGTTCTTGACCTGCTTCCCGGCCGCCTCCGTCAGCCCGAAGGCTTCCAGCAGCTGCGCCGCCCTGGCCGCGGCCGCCTGGTGCCGGTGGCCGAGCAGGCGCCCGAGGAGGATCAGGTTCTCGGTGCCGGTCAGGTCCTCGTCCACCGACGCGTACTGTCCGGTGAGGCTGACCCGGCTGCGCACCTTGTCGGCCTCGCGGACGACATCGCGGCCGAAGACGTGCGCCTCGCCGCCGTCAGGGCGCAGCAGCGTGGCTAGCATCTTCACCGTCGTGGTCTTCCCGGCGCCGTTGGGGCCGAGCACGCCGTAGACCGTGCCGCGCGGCACGGTCAGGTCCACGCCGTCCACGGCGCGGGTCTCGCCGAAGACCTTCACGAGACCGGCGGTCTCGATCGCCGGGCCCGACGTATCAGTCCTGTGCATGTCCGTTTCTCCTGTCCGTATCGAAATCTCGCTCGGCCGATCTCGCTCAGCCGACATACGGCCGCGTCGCGCGGGCGTCCCGCAGCGCCAGGCCCCACCAGGTCAGCTGGTCGAGCAGCGCGTGGGCGGCCCGGTCGCGGCGGCCGCCGTCGGGGGCCGGCTCGACGAGGTCGAGGGCCGCGACCTCGCGCATCGTGACCGCGTGCAGCTCGCTGAAGACGGTCCGCAGCGACGCCACCGCGTACAGGCCGCGGGAGCCGTAGCCGTACGAGACGAAGCCGACCGGCTTGGCGTGCCACTCGTCGTAGCCGTAGTCGATGGCCTGCTTCAGCGAGGCCGGGAAGCTGTGGTTGTACTCGGGCGTGATGACGACGAAGGCCTCCGCCCGCGCCAGCTCGGCCGTGAACCGGTCGATTTCGGGCGTGGGCCGCTGCGGATAGCGGGCCGGGAAGTCGAAGTCCGCGAGATCGACCGTCGTCGCCTCGAGGTCCTCGCGCTCCGCCAGCACGCCGCCGAACCAGCGCCCCACGTCCGTTCCGCTGCGGCCCTCCCGGGTGCTGCCCAGGATGCAGACCGCGTGCAGCGGGGCTTCGGCTGCTGTGCTGCCCATCGGACACCTCCGGCGGATCGGGGTTTCGCTTCACCCCACAGGCGCCAGAAATGAGGGCGCGCCCGCCAGATCAAATCTGGCGGGCACTGTGTGCGCATATAGATTTTTAAATCCTTTATGTCCCTTATAAAGGACCTGGGTCCTCTTGTGACCTCACGCATATGCACCGAGTCACATACGACCCGGCCTCGTTAATAGCGGGATCAGGCAAAGCTCCAGCGCACGGCACGAACGTCGGGAGCGGATAAAGGGCGGTTACCCCTAAGGGCTACTAAGGGTGCTCGTAGATGAGGGGGATGCGCCGGTATTCCGGTTTCGGCTACACATGCCGGAGTCGCCACGGAGCGAGGCATTCGAGAAATGTCCGAGCCATTGCCGAGGGGACACGGCAGGACGACAACCGCTCTTATCCCCGAACGAGGATCTAACCAACATGCCGAACACGGCCACCACCGCCCGCACCACCTTCCGCAAGCGTCTGATCGCCGCCGCCGGGGTCTCCACCGCGGCTGTCGCGGTCAGCCTCGCCGTGGTGCCCGCCGCGAACGCCGCGCCGGCCGCACAGCCCAACGCGGTGAAGTACGCGACCCCCGCCTCGGCCGACACGGTCCCGGAGTGGATCAACGAGGCGCTGAAGGTGATGGACAAGCACGACATCCCCGGCACCTACAACGGCCTGCACAAGAACATCATGCGCGAGTCCGGCGGCGACCCGAACGCCATGAACGGCTGGGACATCAACGCCCAGAACGGCACCCCGTCCAAGGGTCTGCTCCAGGTCATCCAGCCGACCTTCGACGCCTACCACGTCGAGGGCACCTCCACGAGCCTCACCGACCCGGTCGCCAACATCGTCGCCGCGGCCAACTACGCCGCCGACAAGTACGGCTCGATCGACAACGTGAACAGCGCCTACTGAGGCACTGCCGCTGAGGGCCACCCGACTCCGGGTTGAGCTCCTCTCGCCCGGACAGCAGAAATCCCCCCGCCGGATTGACGGCGGGGGGATTTCTCTGCAACCATCGGTTGTTTCCGTGTCTTGATTCAACTCAAGGCACAGAGAAGCTCAATGAGGTCAGCATACCCGGGCGGGAGTCGAATTGTCAAACAGAAGTGAAGAACTGCGCCGTGAGCAGGAATTCATCGACGAACTCTACGAGCGCCTGGCCGACTTGCGGGCCGGCGCCGAGACCGCCGTCCAGCAGGCGCTGTCCCGCGACGGCGGCAACACCCGGCAGGCGATGCTGGAGCGCGACATCCTCGTAGCCGAACAGTCCGGGCTGCTGGCCGCGTTCAACGCCGGCGAACGCGGCCTGTGCTTCGGCCGCCTCGTCTTCCGCGACGGCCGCGACCACCACATCGGCCGTATCGGCATGCGCCGCGACGACGCCGACCGCACCCCGATGGTCATCGACTGGCGCGCGGACGTGGCCCGCCCCTTCTATCTGGCCACCGGCCACACCCCGATGGGCCTGCGCCGTCGGCGGCACCTCACCACCGAGGGCCAGACCGTCACCGGCCTGCACGACGAGATCCTCGACCTGGACGACACCGAGCGGACGGGTTACGAGGGCAGCGACGCCGACGCCGTCCTCCTCTCCGCCCTGGACGCCGCCCGCACCGGCCGCATGCACGACATCGTGCAGACCATCCAGGCCGAGCAGGACCGCATCATCCGCGCCCCGCACCGCGGCGTCATGGTCGTCGAGGGCGGGCCCGGCACCGGCAAGACCGTCGTCGCCCTGCACCGGGCCGCGTACCTGCTCTTCGCCCACCGCGAGCTGCTGGCGCGGCGGGCCGTGCTGGTCGTGGGCCCGAACCCCGCCTTCCTCTCCTATATCGGCGAGGTGCTCCCGTCCCTCGGCGAGACCGGCGTGCTGCTGGCGACCCCCGGCGAGCTCTTCCCGGGCGTCACCGCCACCGGTACGGATACTCCCGAAGCCGCCGCGGTGAAGGGCGCCGCGGCGATGGCGGACGCGCTGGCCGCGTTCGTACGGGACCGGCAGGCGGTCCCGGACCCCGAGATCGTCATCGCGCACGACGACGGCGAGCTGCGCCTGACCCGGGAGATGGCCGAGGACGCCCGCGCCGCCGCCCGCGCGACCGAGCAGCCGCACAACCTCGCCCGCGCCACCTTCGCCTTCCACGTCATCGACGCGCTGACCGAGCAGCTGACCGACACCCTCGGCGCCGACCCGTACGGCGGCCCGAACCTCCTCGGCGTGGACGACATCGCCCAGCTCGGCAAGGCGATCGCCGCCAATGAGGACGTGCACGCCGCCATCGCCGGGCTGTGGCCGCAGCTCTCGCCGCAGCAGCTGGTCGAGGACTTCCTCGAGGAGCCCGTACACCTCCCGGACGCGGATATCGCCGCGATCCGGCGGAAGCCGGGCGCGGAGTGGACACCGGCCGACGTGCCGCTGCTGGACGAGGCCGCCGAGCTGCTCGGCGTGGACGATTCCGCCGCGCTGGCGCGCGCCGAGGCCGAGCGGCAGGAGCGGATCGCGTTCGCGCAGGGGGTGCTGGAGCTGTCGTACGGATCCCGTACCCAGGAATTCGAGGACCGGGACGACGAGGAGTCCGAGGTGCTGCTGGCGCACGACCTCGTCGACGCCGAGCGGCTGGCCGAGCGGCATGAGGAGGCCGACCACCGCACGGCGGCGGAACGGGCCGCCGCCGACCGCACCTGGGCGTTCGGGCACATCATCGTCGACGAGGCGCAGGAGCTGTCCCCGATGACCTGGCGGCTGCTGATGCGCCGCTGCCCGACCCGCTCGATGACGCTGGTCGGCGACCCGGCCCAGACCGCGGAGCCGGGGGCGAGCGGGTCGTGGGAGGCGATCCTTTCGCCGTACGTGGGGGAGCGCTACGAGCAGGTCGTGCTCGGGGTCAACTACCGCACCCCCGCGAAGATCATGGAGGTGGCGGCCGACCTGCTGCGGGCCGCCGATCCGTCCTTCACGCCGCCGCGGTCGGTGCGCGACACCGACGGGCGGCCGTGGTCGCAGGCTGCCGACGACGTGCCGGCGGCCGTCGCCGAGGCGGTGGCGGGCGCGACGGGCGACGCCGGGCGGGTCGCGGTGATCGCGCCCGCGGGCCTCATCGGGGCGCTCGCCGAGGTGCTGCCGTGGGCCTCGTACGGGCCCGAGCCCGACCTCACCCGGCCGGTCGTGCTGCTCGATCCGCGGCAGGCCAAGGGGCTCGAGTTCGACACGGTGGTGGTTGCCGAGCCGGACGAGTTCCAGGCCAGCGACCTCTATGTGGCGCTGACCCGGGCCACCCAGCGGCTCGGAGTTATCCACAGCCGGGGGCTCCCGAAAGGCCTGGAGCAGCTGGCGCCCGTAGCCTGAGGGCGTGGAAAGCTCGGATTACGAGGCGGTGCTCGACGACGTCGAAAAGCTGGTGCGGCCGGTGGTCGGCAGCGGCGAGACCGCCTCGTACATCCCGGCTCTCGCCGCCGTGGACACCTCGCGCTTCGGCATGGCGGTCGCGGACACCGAGGGGCGGGTGCACGGGATCGGGGACTGGCAGGAGCCGTTCTCCGTGCAGTCCATCTCGAAGATCTACACGCTCGCCCTGGTGCTCGCCCAGGACGGCGAGGAGATCTGGCGGCGGGTGGGACGGGAGCCGTCGGGCAACCCGTTCAACTCCCTGGTGCAGCTGGAGTATGAGGACGGCATCCCGCGCAATCCGTTCATCAACGCCGGCTCGCTGGTGGTGACCGACCGGCTGCTGACGCTGACCGGCGACGCGTACGGCAGCCTGCGCGACTTCCTGCGCGCGGAGAGCGGCGACGACCGCCTCGGCCACAGCCCGGTCGTCGCGGCCTCGGAGGCGGAGCACGGCGACCGTAACGCCGCGCTCGCGCACTTCATGGCGTCGTACGGCAATCTCGACAACCCCGTCCAGGAGGTCCTCGACCACTACTTCGCGCAGTGCGCCATGGAGATGAGCTGCCGCGACCTGGCCCTGGCCACCGGCTTCCTCGCCCGGCACGGCGTCCGCGCCGACGGCTCCCGGCTGCTGCCGGTGCGGGCGGCGAAGCAGATCAACGCGGTGATGCTGACCTGCGGGGCGTACGACGCGGCGGGGGAGTTCGCGTACCGTGTCGGGCTGCCCGGGAAGAGCGGTGTGGGCGGCGGCATCGTCGCGGTGGTGCCCGGGAAGTGCACGGTGTGCGTGTGGAGTCCGGGCATCGACCGGCAGGGGAACTCGGTGGCGGGGGTGGCGGCGCTGGACGCCTTCACGACGCTGACCGGGTGGTCGGTCTTCTAGTCGCACCGTTGTGTGTCGTTACGCCATTGGAGGGACGTCGCGTAGCTAGAATCGCGGCGATGTCCATACGAGCTGTCGAACGCGCGAGGTGACCCGTTGAACGGACAGGACGTCACCGATGAGCAATGGCGAGGGCTCGCCGAGGTCGTGCCGCTGCGCGGCAACGAATGGCCGTCCTGGACCGGCCACGAGACCATTCCGGGGCGGGACGACCCGCGGTATGCGGAGGAGTCGCGGCGCTTCGTCGTCATCCGCTGCCAGTGCTTCGCCGATGCCCGGCAGGTCGCCGAGTATCTGATCGCGCAGATCCCGGTGCTGCTCGACCTCACCGCCGCCGAGCACGATGTCGCCAAGCGGATCCTGGACTTCGCGAGCGGCGTGACCTTCGGCATCCGCAGCAGCATGCACCGGGTGGACAGGAACGTTTTCCTGCTCGCGCCGGTCGGCACCGAGGTGGATCTGACGGCGGGGCGCTGACGCGGGGCTGGTTCTCGCACGAGGGCGAGCTGCTGCTCGCTCGACGCCGGGCTGGTTCTCGCACGAAAGAGGGAAGGCCGCGACGGCGTAACGGTTCGGCGGTTTCGCGCTGGCTAGCGTCGCGGCCATGACCGTCCCTCCGGATACCGAGGCCCGCCCCGGGCTCACCGAGCTGCGCCTCTCCGCCTTCAAGTCGCATCGCGGCGCCACCCTGCCGATCCGGCCGCTGACGGTGTTCACCGGGGCCAGCGGCAGCGGCAAGTCCAGTGCGCTGCAGGCCTGCAGAGTGCTGGCGGGGCTGGGCGGCGGGGCGCTGCTGGGCGAGGCGTTCGGACTGCTGGCGGGCGGGGCCGGGGCC
>NZ_JAAKZV010000069.1 GCF_011044975.1 Streptomyces coryli
CCGGGAGTGCTCCCCTCCCCCGGGCGGCGGGGCTTTCACGCGCCACGCCCACAGCCGCCCGCTCACCTGACCCCGGCGACCTCGTCGTACGCCTCCCGCAGCCTCCGCACGCCCTCCGCCAACTCCCCCATCCCGGCCACCGCGATGAAGCTCAGCCGCAGATGTCCGGCGGGCGGCTCGGCCGGGAAGTACGGCCGGCCCGGCCCGACCGCGACTCCGCGCCGCAGCGCGGCCGCGACCAGCTCCGCCTCGTCGACCCCGTCGGGCAGCCGCAGCCACACGTGAAATCCCCCGGCGGGTACGTGCGTGACCACCGGGCCCTCCGCGCCCATCGGCGCCAGCGCAGCCAGCGCGGCCAGCAGCGCCTCCCGCCGCACCCGCAGCTCCCCGCCGACCGTCCGCAGATGGCGCCCCCACGCCGGCGCCCCGACCAGCTCCAGCGCGGCCTCCTGCAGCGGGCGCGGGACGAAGAAGCTGTCGACGACCTGCAGCGCCCGCAGCCGCCGCAGCGCCGGCCCGCGAGCCGCCAAAGCGCCGACACGCAAGCTCGGGGAGGTGGCCTTGGTGAGGGAGTTGAGGTGCACGACGACGCCGTCCGCGTCCAGCGACGCGAGCGTCGGCGGCAGCGGGCCCGCGTCCTCGTGCACCAGCCGGCGCGCGAAGTCGTCCTCGACCACGAACGCCCCGGCCTCCCGGGCGATCCGCAGCACCTCCCGGCCGCGCTCGGCGGAGAGCACGGCACCGGTCGGATTCTGGAACAGCGGCTGGCAGACGAACATCCGCGCCCCGCTCGCCCGGAAGGCCTCCGCCAGCAGCTCGGGCCGCACGCCGTCCGCGTCCACCGGGACCGGCACCGGGCGCAGCCCGGAGGCCCGCGCGGCGGCCAGCATCCCCGCATACGTCGGCGACTCCACCAGCACCGGCGCCCCGGGCGGCGCCAGCGCCCGCAGCGCGGCGGTCAGCGCGCTCTGCCCGCCGGCCGTGATCAGCACGTCGGCCGCGGCCACCGCCCCGGCCGCCCCGCCGATCTCCCGCGCGAACCACTCGCGCAGCTCCAGCAGCCCCTCGATCGGCGGCCGCTCCCACGCCCCGGGCCGCCGCCCGGCCCGCGCCAGCGCGGCGGCCATCGCCCGCTCCGGCTGCAGACTCGCGTGCAGATAGCCGCCGCTGAGCTCGATCACGCCGGGCGGCGGGGTCGCGAGGGTGACCAGGACGCCGGTGGCGTCGACCGTACGCGGCACCAGACCGCCCGCCGCGTCGGCGCTGAGGGCGACCTCCTGCCAGGACGTATCCCCGGAGGGCACGGCCCCGGCGTGCGGCTCCGCCCGGAAGGCGCCCGCGCCCGGCCGGGTGGCGACGAGGCCCTCGGCGACGAGCGCGGCGAGCGCCCGCGAGACGGTTACGGGGCTGACGCGATGCCGCTCCACGAGCGCCCGGCTCGACGGCAGCTTCTCACCCGGCGAGTAGCGCTTTACCTCATCGCGCAGGGTGTTTGTCAATTCCCGCGCACTGCTACGCTGTTGCATGACAGCACACGATAGCGCTATTGCCACCAGCACGATAGCGGTTCCGGGCACCGGCACCACCCTCCGCGGCACGGTGCTCGCCGCGCTCGGCGTCGTCGCCTTCTCCCTCACCTTCCCGGGCACCGCCTGGGCGCTGGACGGGCTCGGGCCCTGGTCGGTCACGATGACCCGGCTGGTGCTGGCGACCGCGCTCGTCGGGGTGGCGCTCCTGGTGCTGCGTGTGCGTCCCCCGGCCCGTACGCACTGGGCGGGCCTCGCCGTCGTCGCCGCAGGCGTGGTGATCGGCTTCCCGCTGCTGACCACGCTCGCCCTGACCACCTCCACCACCTCGCACGCCGCCGTGGTGGTCGGCCTGCTCCCGCTCACCACGGCCACGTATTCGGCGCTACGGACCGGCGCCCGGCACTCGCGCACCTTCTGGATCGCGGCCCTCGCCGGCGCGGCCGCCGTGGTCGCCTTCACCCTCTCCGAGGGCGGTGGCGGCGTGAGCGTCGCGGACCTCTACCTCTTCGGTGCGCTGCTGATCTGCGCGGCGGGTTACGGCGAGGGCGGCCGACTGGCCCGTACGATGCCCGGCTGGCAGGTCATCAGCTGGGCGCTGGTGCTGTGCCTGCCGCTGTCGGTGCCCGGCGCGATCCTGGCGCTGAGCCAGGAGCCCGCCGAGTTCACCGGCCACACGATCGCGGGGCTGCTGTGGCTGGCCATCGGGTCGCAGGTGCTCGGCCTGGTCGTCTGGTACCGCGGCATGGCCCTGATCGGCGTCGGGCGCGCCAGCCAGCTGCAGCTGGCGCAGCCGCTGTTGACCCTGGTGTGGGCGGTGTCCCTGCTGGGCGAGGACCTGGCCCCGGCGGCACCGCTGACCGCGGTGGTGGTGCTGGCCTGCATCGCGGTGACCCAGCGCAAGTGAGCGCCGGGCTCAGCCCAGGTCCACCGACCCCCGCAGCGGATCCCGCAGATCCGTCCCCCGCTCCAGCCAGCGCTCCTGGAGCGCCTCCGCCCCGTGCACCCGCTTCCACGCGGCCTCATTGGGCGTCATCGGCAGCAGCGGCAGAAAGCGCACCGGCTCCATCGGCTCGTCCAGCTCCAGGTCCTCGACCAGCCCGCCGGACTCAGCCACCAGCACCGACGTGAACGGCGCCCCGGGCCACAGCGGTTCGCCCAGATCCAGCGACGCCCCGGGCGCCACCACGACGCCCTCGACCTGCGGCGACGCGGCCAGCACGGCGAGCGGCTTCAGCACCTTGTCGGTATCCGCGTCCCCGGCCCGTACGGTCAGCAGCAGCTCGGCCCGCGGCCCCCGCACCGGATCCGCCAGCGCGGCCGACGGGTCGACCATCGGCGCGGCGGACATGCCCAGCGTGGCGTAACGGACCAGCGGGGCCTCCGAGAAGCGCAGCACCTCGAGCGGTTCGGTGCCGAGGAAGGTCACCCCCGCCCGCGCGTCGGGCTCGCCGAATGCCGAGGTCAGGCGCGCCTCTACGAGCGCGAGTACGTCTGCGGTCGCCATGCGGCCGAGCATAGAGCGTGCGTACATCGGACGAACAACGGCCGCCGCGGGCGTCATACCGGCCACTGAGGCGTATGGTCGGCTGGTAACCTTGGCAAGCGCGTCAAGGCAAGTGGATTAGCTTGCCCACGATTACGCATCGGCAAACGTCCCCTCGAGGGACCGGACCGGAGGAGGTGGCGCTGAGGTGGACCCTAGTCGACCTTGCAGTACCAGCGGCTCTTCCGTCCCACTCCACGCCTGCTGAGACTCTCCTTCTCCCCACGGCACGCCCGTCCGACGGTTGAGCAGCTGTTCCCGAACACCTGTCACAGCACCATGCCGCCACCGCGCTTTTCAGCGGTGCCCGCTTTGCGGACGTACGCGTAACGGAGCACGTAGGTCCCCATTCCGGGCAGCGCTGCCTGCATTTCGCGTTGGCGCGGAATCGCGAAGGAGCCTGCCCATGTCGATGATCCGCGACCTGCGAGCCGCCGTCCGTCCCGTCCGCCAGCGGGGCAAGTCGGCGTACAGCTACGACTTCACCCGTGACCCCGCCACCGGCAGCGCCATCGTCGACTGCGCGGTCTACCGGCACGGCCGCCGGGTCACCGAGCGGCTCTCCCCCGCCGAGGCGATGCGGGCGGTGCGCGCCACCGGCGGCTTCGCCTGGATCGGGCTGCACGAGCCGACCGAGGACGAATTCCAGGGCATCGCCAAGGAGTTCGGCCTGCACCCGCTCGCCGTGGAGGACGCCATCCAGGCGCACCAGCGGCCGAAGCTGGAGCCGTACGACGGCTCGCTCTTCACCGTCTTCAAGACCATCCACTACGTCGAGCACGCCGAGCTCACCGCCACCAGCGAGGTGGTGGAGACCGGCGAGGTGATGTGCTTCACCGGGCGGGACTTCATCATCACCGTCCGGCACGGCGGCCAGGGCTCGCTGCGCTCCCTCCGGCACCGGCTGGAGGAGGACTCCGAGCTGCTGTCCAAGGGGCCGAGCGCGGTCCTGCACGCGATCGCCGACCAGGTCGTGGACTCGTATCTCTGCGTCGCCGACGCCGTCCAGACCGACATCGACGAGGTCGAGATCGACGTCTTCTCGCCCATGGGGCATCCCCGGTCGAAGACTGGGGAAGGTTCGCGTGGCCGGCGCGGCGGCGACGCGGGGCGGGTGTATCAGCTCAAGCGCGAGGTGCTGGAGTTCAAGCGCGCCGTGGCGCCGCTGCTGCGGCCGATGCAGCTGCTGTCCGAGCGGCCGATGCGGTTCGTGGACGCGGAGATCCAGAAGTACTTCCGGGACGTGGCGGATCACGTCGCCCGGGTGCACGAGCAGGTGGCGTCCTTCGACGACCTGCTGAACTCCATCCTGCAGGCCAACCTCGCGCAGGCGACCGTGGCGCAGAACGAGGACATGCGCAAGATCACCTCGTGGGCGGCGATCTTCGCGGTCCCGACGATGATCGCCGGCATCTACGGCATGAACTTCGACTACATGCCGGAGCTCCACTCGCGCTACGGCTACCCCGCCGTGATGACCGTGATCGTCGTCATCTGCTTCACGATCCATCGCGGGTTCCGGCGCAACGGCTGGCTGTGAAGGACGCTAGCCTCGACCGTATGACGCTGATCGGCAATGCCCTGATCGAAGAAGCCGCCAAGAAGTCCGGCCTGCTCTGGATCGAGGGCCGCGCGCTGTGGCACGTCTGGCACGAAGGCGCCGTGCACGTCCTCGGCGACGGCCCCGCCGAGCAGCCGCTCGACGGGCTCGACGACGGCGGTACGGCGGTCATCGTCGCGCGCAGCAAGGACAAGGGCGGCCGCCTCGTCAGCTGGCCGGTCCGTATCACCGAACTCGCCCCGGACAGCGAGGCCTGGCAGGCAGCGGCCGCCGAGCTCAAGGGCAAGCGGCTCAACGCGCATGACGGCGAGAAGGCCGTCGAGCGCTGGGCGAAGGAGTGCCGGCTGCTGCGCCTGGAGGCGTCGGGCCCCGCCGATACGGAAGCCCCTGACGGCTCGCTCGCCGCCCCGCCGGTGTCCTCGCCCGCCGTCACCCGGCGGCCGATCCCGGCGGCACTGCCGCGGCTGCTCTTCCGCCGCAAGGCGCGCCGCTAGCAGCCCCCGGCTACGAGTCGACCTTCTCCCCGTAATCCACGACCTCGCCCTTGTTCGGCGGCTTGACCGCGAACTCCTCGCCCCACTGGGCGAGTTCCACAACCCCCGCGCCCCCCGCGCGCTTCAGGCGCATCGGATACGGCGCGCCCTCCAGCGACACGTCGAGCGTGCCGCCCTTGCCGCCGCCCGCCGACAGCTGGATGGTCCGTACGCCGCCGACCTCCGCGCGGTCGCCGGTCTCGACCTTGCCGTGCATCGTCAGCAGCCCGTCGAGCAGCACCTGCATCTGTGTGAAGCCGGACAGCTGCTTGTACGCGGCGTCGGTGCCCGGCACCCGCACGTACTTGCCGCTGAGCTTCTCCGCCGCCACCTTGTCGGCCTTGGAGTCCGCGTCCTTCTCGCCGGTGGACTGCTTCAGCCAGAACTCGCTGCCGGCCTTCATGTACAGCGCTTTGTCTATCCGCAGCAGCGTGAACGTGCCGTCCTTCGACGACACCTCGCCGGTGCCGCCGTTGCGGGTCAGCCGCATGTCCAGCTTGTAGACGCGGCCCGAGCTGACGACGCTGCCCTCGAGCCGTACCGACGAGGCCTTGCCCGCCGCGGCCATCGTCTTGGCCTTGATCTCGGAGGCCGACAGCTTGCCGACGCCGTTGGTGCCCTCGTCGGGATCGTCGGCGCAACCTGTCACCGCAGTGAGCATCGCGGCGCAGAGCACGGCCGCCGGTGCCACTGCTTTCCTCATCACGCGGTGCAGCGTACCGGTCGAGTGATGGACCTGACTTTCCCGCCCTCCCCGCCGCAGCCGTACGCTTGGGGCATGGCTCCCACAGAAGACGGCGTGCGTGCCGCGCTCGCTACGGTGAACGACCCGGAGATCCACCGGCCGATCACCGAACTCGGCATGGTCAAGTCGGTAGAGATCGGGACGGACGGCTCGGTCGCCGTGACCGTGTATCTCACCATCTCGGGTTGTCCGATGCGGGACACCATCACGCAACGCGTGACCGAGGCGGTACAGGGCGTTGAGGGCGTGACGTCCGTCACAGTCACGCTCGATGTGATGAGCGACGAGCAGCGCAAGGAGCTCGCCACCGCGCTGCGCGGCGGCACCGCCGAGCGCGAGATCCCGTTCGCCAAGCCGGGCAGCCTGACGCGGGTGTACTGCGTGGCGTCCGGCAAGGGCGGTGTCGGCAAGTCGTCCGTCACCGTCAACCTGGCCGCGGCGATGGCCGCCGACGGCCTCAAGGTCGGCGTCGTCGACGCGGACATCTACGGCCACAGCGTGCCCCGCATGCTCGGCGCCGACGGCAAGCCCACCCAGGTCGAGAACATGATCATGCCGCCGTCCGCGAACGGCGTGAAGGTCATCTCCATCGGCATGTTCACCCCGGGCAACGCCCCCGTGGTCTGGCGCGGCCCGATGCTGCACCGCGCGCTGCAGCAGTTCCTCGCCGACGTCTACTGGGGCGACCTGGACGTGCTGCTGCTCGACCTGCCGCCCGGCACCGGCGACATCGCCATCTCGGTCGCGCAGCTCATCCCGAGCGCCGAGATCCTCGTCGTCACCACCCCGCAGCAGGCCGCCGCCGAGGTGGCCGAGCGGGCCGGCGCCATCGCCGTACAGACCCACCAGAAGATCGTCGGCGTCGTCGAGAACATGGCCGGGCTGCCCTGCCCGCACTGCGGCGAGATGGTCGACGTCTTCGGTACGGGCGGCGGCGAGCGCGTCGCCGAGGGCCTGACGAAGTCCACCGGCGCCAACGTCCCGGTGCTCGGCTCGATCCCGATCGACGTGCGCCTGCGCGAGGGCGGCGACGAGGGCAAGCCGGTGGTCCTCACCGACCCCGACTCCGCGGCGGGCGCGGCACTCCGCGCGGTCGCCGGCAAGCTCGGCGGGCGCCAGCGCGGCCTGTCGGGCATGACGCTGGGGCTCACGCCGAAGAACAAGTTCTGAGCGGGCGGTGGGCCCCCGGCGGGGGCCCACCTCGGCTCAACCCGTATAGCCCGCGATGTCCTTGATCACGCTGAAGGCCAGCCCGTAGGCGCTCATCCCGCGCCCGTACGCGCCCAGGTGCACGTTGTTCTGCGTGGACCCGGCGAGCACCCAGCCGTACTCCGACTCGCGGTAGTGGAACGGCACCGGCTCCCCGTCGACCGGCAGCGCCAGCGTCGACCAGCCGGGCCCCTCCAGGTCGTCGGCGAGCTCCCACGCCACCGCGGTCTGCTGCCCCAGCCAGTCCTCGCGCATGGAGCGCTCCATGTGCTGCGGCCAGGTGCAGCTCAGCAGCCCGGAGCCGGCCAGCCAGGCGGCCGACGACACCGATGTCGCGTCCAGCACGCCCGTGCCGTCCGCGGAGCGCCGCACCGGCCGGCTCGCCACCGTGGTCACCACCGTGAAGCGGTGGTCGCGCATGCCCGCCTCGGCCACGAAGGACGGCTCGTCGCCGTGCCCCACCGAGCCGTGCTCGATCTCGCCGTCCGCGGCGCTGCCGGTACGCAGCAGCCAGCGGCGGCCGGTAAAGGCCTCGTCCAGTCCGTACCAGGGGAACGACGCCCGCAGATACTCGTCGACCCCCCGCGGCCCGGACTCACCAATGGTCCCGGACCGACTCGTCGTCTCCACTGCGCACAGCCTCCTCGCCCTGCCCATTCACGAATGGTCATCGAGACAGGAGGATATCCACCCGCATACGGGCGGACAGGCATCTGGTCTGATATCTGAGCCGATCAGGTGGCGTCGGCGTCGTACGGCGGCCGGTCGTCCTTGTCCTTGCCGTCCGTGTCTTTACGCAGGTCAGGACCGGGTTCGCCCTTGGTCAGGCTGGTCCGTCCGGAGGAGCTGGAGGTGGCCGAAGAAGACGTGTCGTCGTCCCGGACCTCGCCGACGGTCTTGGCCGCCTCGGTGACCTCCGCCATCTCCTTCTTGAGGTCGAAGCCGTTGCGCAGCTCCTTGATGTCCTCGTTCTCCAGGAGGTGCTTGCGGGCGAAGTTCTTGGGGTTGAGGTCCTCGAACTCGAAGTCCTTGAACTCGGGGCCGAGCTCCTTGCGGATGTCGTCCTTGGCGCTGTCGGAGAACTCCCGCACCTTGCGGATGATCCGCGCCGCGTCCTGGATCACCTTCGGCAGCTTGTCGGGGCCGAAGACGAGCACCGCGAGGATGATGAGCGTGACCAGCTCAAGGGGTCCTATATCGAAGAACACCTGTCACTCCTTGCGATGTCCATTGCGCGGGCCCGGCCGGTTCCGGGGCCACCTAACGGTACCTGGCAACGATGCCATGGCGGGAGTGCCGCGGACCGGGCATCGGGCCCGGCACCCCCGCCATTGCCTGACGTTTACCTGCCGGCCGCCTCAGCCGCCCGCCGAGCCCAGCGTCACCTCGATGCTGCGCTCGCTGCCGTCGCGCTCGACGGTCAGCTTCAGCTTGTCGCCGGGGCGGTGGCTGCGGACCTTGACGATCAGCTCCTCGCCGTTGTGCACCCGGTCGCCGTCCACCTTGGTGATCACGTCGCCGGGCTCGATGCCCGCGTCGTCCGCCGGGCCGTTCTCGGTGACCGGCGACTTCCCGCCGCTCTCCTGGCCGACCTTGGCGCCGTCGCCGGTGTACTTCATGTCGAGGGTGACGCCGATCACGGGGTGGGTGGCCTTGCCGGTGTTGATCAGCTCCTCGGCGACCCGCTTGCCCTGATTGACGGGTATGGCGAAGCCCAGCCCGATGGACCCGCCCTGGCCGCCGCCTTCGCCCTCGGTCCCGTTGTCGGCGCCGCGGATGGCACTGTTGATGCCGATGACCCGGCCCTTGCCGTCCATCAGCGGGCCGCCCGAATTGCCCGGGTTTATGGGGGCGTCGGTCTGCAGCGCGTTCACGTACGAGATGTCGCTGCCGTCGCCCTTCTCCCCGCCGGCGGTGATCGGGCGCTCCTTGGCGCTGATGATCCCGGACGTGACGGTGTTGGCGAGGTCGTACGGGGCGCCGATGGCGACCACCGGGTCGCCGACGGCGACGGAGTCGGAATTGCCGAGCTTCAGCGGCTTCAGGCCCGTAACGCCGCCCACCTTGATGACGGCGAGGTCATAGCCCGAGTCGCGGCCGACGATGGTGGCCTTGCGGGACTCGCCGCCGCTGAAGGTGACGGTGATGTCGCCGTCGGAGGCGGCGGGCTCGACGACGTGGTTGTTGGTGAGGATGTGCCCGTTGTTGTTGAGCACGAAGCCGGTGCCGGTGCCCTGCTCGCTGCTGCCGCGGGTGTGGATGGTGACCACCCCCGGCAGCGCCTTGGCGGCGATCCCGGCCACGGACTCGGGGTCCCGCTTGACGGCCTCGTCGTCCTGCGGCGCCTGATCGAGACTGACGTCGCCTACGCCGCCGTTGCGCTCGACGTAGGCCCCGACGCCGCCACCGATGCCACCGGCGAGGACGGCGATGATGATGCCGGAGACGATGGACCGCCCGCGACGGCGTCGCGGCGGGGCGTCGTAGAGCGGGGCCTGGGGAGCGCTCCAGGGGTCGTAGCGGTGCCAGGCCTGGGCGGGGGTTGGGCCGCCGCCCTGCGGGTGGCTGGGGCCGCCGGGGCCGTACGGGCCAGGCTGAGGGGTGGGGCCGCCGGGGCCCTGCGGACCGGCTTGAGGTCCGGGGCCTTGCGGGCCCGGGCCGTGCGGACCGGGGCCCTGCGGGCCGCCTGCTTGCGATCCGGGAGCATGCGGGCCTGCACCTTGCGGGCTGCCGTGCGGGCCCGCGCCCTGCGGGCCGGGCCGGCCGCCCTGGCCGGCCGGCGGCGCGTGCTGCGGGCCACGCGGCCCGGGGATGCCGCCGCCCTGCGCGGGGGCGGCGTAGGGATTGCCGGGTGCGGGCGACGCGCCTTCGCGGCCACCGGGGTAGCCGTAACCGCCCCTTCCGGAGCGGTCGTTGGGGCCATCGCCGCGCTCGGGGGCAGACGGGGCACCGGCGCGGTCGCCCGGGTAGCCGTAACCACCCTGCCCGGCACGGTCGTTGGGGCCGCGCTCAGGCGCGGGGGCGGAGTGGTCAGCCCTACGGGCCGCCTCGCCCCGGTCGGATGCGGGGGCCTCGCGGTCACCCGGGGCGCCCTGGCCGGAGGCGGGACTGCTGTCGGAAGCCGAGGCGCCGGGGGCCGCGGGGTCCGAGGCCGAGGCGCCAGGGGCAGCGACAGGGCCGCTGGGACCCGAGGCCGAGGTGGCTGGGCGTTCGCCGGAGCCGGGCCGGCTGCCGCCCGCGGGGCGCGGGCTCGCGCCTTCCTGCGGGCTGGACGCGGGAGCGCCCTGGGCCGCCGGCTGGTCGGCGCCGCCGGGTTCTGCGCCTTGCTCAGCCAGGCTCTGGGTGGTGCGGTCGCCGGTCCCCCGGTCGTCCCCCGCGCGCTGCGACGAGCCTCTCGCAGGGGCCGCCGCCCCAGGCGCGTCGTCCGCGATCCGCGGCAGCTGCGCCGTCGGCCGGTCGCCGCCCGGCGGGCGGCCCGGGGCCGCGTCGCCGCCACGCGTATCGCCGCCGGAGGCGGAAGCGCCGCGCGCGTCACCGCCGGAGGCCTGTCCACCGCCGGAGGCCTGTCCACCGCCGGAGGCCTGTCCACCGCCGGAGGCCTGTCCACCGCCGGAGGCCTGTCCGCCGCCCGAGGCCTGTCCGCCGCCCGAGGCCCGTCCACCGCCCGAGGCCTGTCCACTGCCGGGGCCCGGGGCAGCGCCCCGGTCTGCGTCGTCCGCGCCCGCCGCCCGCTGTGGTGGCACGTCGCGTGAACGATTCGCCGCGTCAGCGGCATCCGTGTCGTCGGCGTCGCCCGCGTCGCCGGTCCGCCAGGACCTCGCGGCCCGGCGCGCCTCATGGAGACTGGCCAGGTCGGCCTCGGAGTCGTGCGGGCCGCGCTCGTCGCGCTGCCACTTCGGCTTCTCCTCGCCCATGTTCTCCCCAACCAGTTCGCACGCTTCCCCAGGCTCTCGCTGTGCCCGAGCAGGGGACGCCCCAATCGCTCACGGCCCGGCAACCGTATCGGCACCGGACGGCCCAGCAGATTCAACCAGGTCTACGCGCTCGACCGCACGGCCCGGCCAGCCTCGACTTCCCTGCAAAACGCACCGTGTTCCCAGGGTGAACCCCGGGTGAAGGCGCCGGCACCCGGGCCACGGCACCCGGACCCCGGCTAGCGGCCCGCCGCGGGGCCGCTGCCCGACGCCCCGGATGACCCCGGCGACAGCGCGGAGGCGGCCGGCGCGAGCTGCGAGTTCGATACGACCGGGAGCACCGGCGTGTAGAAGACGGACTCCGGCGAGGCCGGTGCCGTATAGGGATAGACCATCGTGCGCGGGCCGCGGCGGTCCCGCTCGTCCGCCTGCGCGCCGCCGCCCGGCGTCGCGCTCGGAGCGACCTGCCCGGCGTCCGCGCCCGAGCCGGAGCCGGCCGGGGTGGTGAGGCCGCCGCGGCCGCCGTCCGGGGTGCCGCTGGAGTCGACCGCCGCCTCGATCGGCAGCGCCCCGCCCAGCGCGATCGCCGCGAAGGACACCGCACCGGCGGCGGCGAAGGCGAAGCGGCGGCCGCGCGAAGCCGAACCAGGTCGCGCTATTTCGTGGATGCGGAACCCCTGCTCCGCGCCGCCCATCTCACCGGCCGCGACCAGCTCGGCCGCGCGCGTGCGCGGCACCGGGGTCAGGTCGGCGGCCGGGTCGGGGCGGAAGGGATTGCCGCCGCCGGGGGTGAGTTCGTCGTCGTCGAGACCGGGCAGGTTCTGCAGCCGGGCCAGCAGGCCGGCCGAGGGGGGCGGCGGGGCCGCGGCCGAGAACACGCTCTTCAGCCGCCGCTGCGCGTCCGCCTCCGCCTTGCACTTCGGGCAGGTGGCCAGGTGCGCCAGCACCCGGTCGCGGGTGTCGTGGCACAGTTCGCCGTCGACCAGCGCCGCGAGCCGGTCACCCAGGTGGTGCTCGGCAGGCGAAGACCCGCCCGAGGTGGTCACGCGATCCCGCCCTCCCCTGCCACGGCGAACGCGACGCGCTCCGCACGCGCCTCGGGCGAGCGGTGCTGCAGCGCCTTGCGCAGGTGCGAACGGCCGCGGTGGATACGGCTGCGGACGGTGCCCAGCTTCACGCCGAGGGTGGCGGCGATCTCCTCGTACGACAGGCCCTCGATGTCGCAGAGCACGACCGCGGCGCGGAACTCCGGCGCAAGGGTGTCCAGCGCCTGCTGGACGTCGGCGTCGAAGTGGGTGTCATTGAAGTGCTGGTGCGGGGTGGGCTCCTTGGACGGCAGCCGCTCCGCGGCGTCGTCGCCGAGCGCGTCGAAGCGGATCCGCTGCTTGCGGCGCACGGTGTCCAGGAACAGGTTGGTCGTGATGCGGTGCAGCCAGCCCTCGAAGGTGCCCGGCGTGTACGTCGACAGGGAGCGGAAGACGCGGACGAAGACCTCCTGGGTGAGGTCCTCGGCGTCGTGCTGATTGCCCGTCAGACGGTAGGCGAGGCGGTAGACGCGGCCCGAGTGGGTGCTGACGATCTCCTCCCATGAAGGCGGAGTCCACCCCTGGGCCGACTTGTCGTCCACGGTGAAACGGGCCGTCTTGACGTCGGCGGCCGCGGCGGGAGCGGAGTCGGCGGTACGGGTGCTGTCAGCGGTGTCGGTCACGGATTGTGGCTCGCCCTTTAGCCTGCGGAAACGCGGTCGCGCTCCGCCGAGGCTGGACGTGGCCGCACCTCCCCTTGTGGCTCTGGTGATGTCCAGTAGGCCCCCTACCATAACCACCTCGCCCGTTAGCTCCGGATAAGCTCATCTGCCCTGGTTTTTGCCGCGTCCGGCGGAGCGTAAGCCCGTCGTAAGCGTGACCCGACGAACTGCCTAACGCCCGGTCCCGACGGCAGGTTCCCGACCGCAGCGGATACAGTCACGTTCGACGTCGGACGGGGACGGGAGACTGCCATTTCTGGCAACCGGCAGGCGAACTGGTCGTTCGCGGAAGGCTACGGCGCAGCGGGCACCGGGCCGGCCGAGAGCGACCGGGGCGCGGTGAGCGAGGCGCTGCTGTGGGCACGGCAGCGGGCCCGCGACTCCGGCGTACGCACCGTGACCCCCGGCACCGGCGCCGCCCTGCGGCTGCTGGCCGCCACCGCCGACGCCAAGGCCGTCGCCGAGATCGGCACCGGCACCGGGGTCTCCGGCATCCATCTGCTGCAGGGCATGCGCGCGGACGGCGTGCTGACGACGGTCGATCCGGAGCCGGAGCGGCAGCAGTTCGCCCGCCAGGCCTTCCGCGCGGCGGGCTTCGCCGCGAACCGGGCGCGGATCATCGTCGGCCGGGCCATGGACGTGCTGCCCCGTCTTGCCGACGGCGGATACGACATGGTCTTCGTCGACGGCGACCGCACCGAGTGCCTGGACTGCCTAGCTGAATCGTTGCGCCTGCTGCGGCCCGGCGGCCTGGTGTGCTTCGAAGGCGTCTTCGCCGAGGGCCGTACGGTCGGGGCGCCGGGCGCGCAGCCCGGCGAGGTGGCGCAGCTGCGCGAGCTGCTACGCGCGGTGAAGGAGAGCCCGGAGCTGGTGCCGGCGCTGCTGCCGGTGGGGGACGGGCTGCTGTGCGCGGTGAAGCGGGGCACGTAACCCCTGAAAAGAGAACCGCCCCGACCGGAGACCGGTCGGGGCAGCGTCACAGGGGGGACGAGGCTTGAGTTCAGCCCACGACCTTCTTGAGAGCGTCGCCGAGAGCGTCGGCCTCATCCGGCGTCAGCTCGACGACGAGCCGCCCGCCGCCCTCGAGCGGAACGCGCATGACGATGCCCCGCCCCTCCTTGGTCACCTCGAGCGGGCCATCGCCCGTCCGCGGCTTCATGGCCGCCATGCTCGTTCCCCTTCCTGAAACCAGCTCATCACACCGGTATCGAACACAGTGCTTCTCGGCCATTATCCCGCATCGTGGGCCCCGATGACCAACATCGAGGCGCATCCCTTCGGCCGCACCGGCCCTTCTTCTCCCGCAAAACGTCCCAATTCGCCGATGCGCCTGCCATACTGCGTCCTTCTCGTTACCGGGCGCCGTGCTCGAACGGCGCGGAGATATGCCGTACATCACATCCCCGCGGAGGGCTGAACGGCGGCACGATGGCTTTTACGAGCCGCCGCCGATGCCGAGGAGATGCCTGATGAGCGATGCCGTGCTGTACGAGGTCGAGGCCGGTCTGGCGACCGTGACCCTGAACCGTCCCGACGCGATGAACGCGCTCAGCACCGACGCCAAGGTCGCGCTGCGCGACGCCGTGCGGCGGGCGGCGGCGGATCCGGGCGTACGGGCCGTGCTGCTCACCGGGTCCGGGCGGGCGTTCTGCGTGGGGCAGGACCTCAAGGAGCATGTGGCGTCGCTGTCGGCGGACCGGGAGAGCGGCGAGGGCCGCACGATGAGCACGGTGCGGGAGCACTACAACCCCGTCGTCGAGGCGCTGACCACGATGCCGAAGCCGGTGGTGGCGGGCGTGAACGGGGTCGCGGCGGGTGCCGGGGCCGGGCTGGCCTTCGCGGCGGACTACCGGGTGGTGGCGGACACGGCGTCGTTCAATACGTCGTTCGCCGGGGTCGCGCTGACCGCGGACTCCGGGGTGTCGTGGACGCTGCCGCGCCTGGTGGGACACGGGCGGGCGGCTGACCTGCTGCTCTTCCCCCGGTCCGTAAAGGCGGAGGAGGCGCTCGCGCTCGGGATCGCGAATGTGGTCGTGCCGGCGGCGGACCTGGCGAAGGAGGCGGCGGCGGTGGCGCGGCGGCTGGCGGAGGGGCCGACGGTCGCTTACGCGGCGATCAAGGAGTCGCTTGCGTACGGAGCGGGACATGGTCTCGCCGAGACGCTGGAGAAGGAGGACGAGCTCCAGACCCGCGCGGGGGCCTCGGAGGACCACCGGATCGCGGTGGAGGCGTTCCTCAAGAAGGAGACCCCGCGTTACCTGGGGCGCTAGTCACCTCGCGTGGCAGTCCGCCAGGTGGTCGTTCACCAGGCCGCACGCCTGCATCAGTGCGTACGCCGTCGTCGGGCCGACGAAGCGCAGGCCTCTGCGCTTCAGCTCCTTCGACAGGGCCGTCGACTCCGGCGTCACGGCCGGGACGTCCGCCAGTCGCTTCGGGGCCGGCCTACCGGCCGGCTCCGGGGCGTACGACCAGATCAGCTCGTCCAGCTCGCCCGGCTTCCACTCGGCGAGCACCTTGGCGTTCGCCATCGTGGCCGCCACCTTCAGGCGGTTGCGGATGATGCCCTCGTCCGCCAGCAGGCGCTGCTCGTCCGCCTCGCCGTACGTGGCCACCTTCGCGATCTCGAAGCCCGCGAAGGCCGCGCGGAAGCCCTCGCGCCGGCGCAGGATCGTCAGCCACGACAGGCCGGACTGGAAGGCCTCCAGGCTCAGCCGCTCGAAGAGGGCGTCGTCGCCGTGGACCGGGCGGCCCCACTCCTCGTCGTGGTACGCGACATAGTCCGGCGCGGACAGGCCCCATGGGCAGCGCAGCAGGCCGTCCGGGCCCGCGAGGGCCTCACTCATCGCCGAACACCTCGCCGCCGGCCGGCGGCATCGCGTCCTGCGGCAGCACCGGCCCCGGCGCGGCACCCATCGCCGCGGACCGGGCCCCGGCCAGCTGCGACTCCAGCGTCGCGATGCGTGCGTCGCGCTCCGCGAGCTCGGCGCCGAGGCGGTCGAGGGCGTCGTCCACATCGGACATCCGGTAGCCGCGCAGCGCCATCGGCAGTCGCAGCGCCTCCACGTCCGCCCGGCCGACCGGGCGGTCGTCGGGCAGCGGGTCGTACAACCGGTCGGGCTGCGGCTCCGTGAGCTCGCCGCCTCCGCCGCCGACCAGCAGCAGCGTGACGGCAGCGACCACCGCCACCATGGCGATCAGCAAGAACCAGAACACGAACGACTCCCCGTTGGTCCGTCGATTGTCTGCCCCGATCGTGCCACGTCCCACCGACAACGCGGCCACGGTTAAGGTCTGCCCGAGGCAGACCTTAAGGTCGGTGGCACAGCCACGGAGCTTACGAAGGAGGAGCGCGATGCTGCGCTTGGGGCGGCGGGAGTTCGGTGCGTACGAGGCCGTGATCATGGCCATCGTGAACCGGACCCCGGACTCCTTCTACGACAAGGGCGCCACCTTCCGCGACGAGCCGGCGCTCGCCCGCGTCGAGCAGGCGGTCGCCGAGGGCGCCGCGATCATCGACATCGGCGGGGTCAAGGCCGGGCCCGGGGACGAGGTGACGACCGCGGAGGAGATCCGGCGGACGATCCCGTTCATCGCCGAGGTGCGCCGCCGCCATCCCGACGTCGTCATCAGCGTCGACACCTGGCGGCACGAGGTCGGCGACGCCGCCTGCGCGGCGGGCGCCGACCTGCTCAACGACGCCTGGGGCGGCGTCGATCCGCGGCTCGCCGAGGTCGCCGCGCGGCACGGCGCAGGACTGGTGTGCACCCACGCCGGCGGCGTGCAGCCGCGCACCCGGCCGCACCGGATCGCGTACGAGGATGTGATGGCGGACATCCTCCGCGTCACCCTCGGCCTGGCCGAGCGGGCCGTGGAGCTGGGCGTACGACGCGATGGCATCCTCATCGACCCGGGGCACGACTTCGGCAAGAACACCCGGCACAGCCTCGAGGCCACCCGCCGGCTGGAGGAGATGACCGCCACCGGCTGGCCCGTGCTGGTCTCCCTCTCCAACAAGGACTTCGTCGGCGAGACCCTCGACAAGCCGGTCAAGGAACGGGTCCTGGGCACCCTCGCGACCACCGCCGTCTCCGCCTGGCTCGGCGCGCAGGTCTACCGGGTGCACGAGGTCGCCGAGACGAAGCAGATCCTCGACATGGTGGCGTCCATCGCGGGCCACCGCCCGCCGGCGGTGGCCCGGCGCGGGCTGGCGTAAGCCCGCGGGCCCCGAGGGCCTCAGACCTCGTACAGGTTCGCTCCCGGCCCGGTCTCCTTCGTCACCAGCCGCACCGCCTCGGTCACGTCGTCCGTGACATGGAAGAGGTCCAGGTCCTTCTCGCCCGCCTTGCCCTGCGCGATGACCGTCTTGCGCAGCCAGTCGATCAGCCCGCCCCAGTACTCGGAGCCGAACAGCACGATCGGGAAGCGGGTGACCTTCTTCGTCTGCACCAGGGTGAGCGCCTCGAAGAGCTCGTCCATCGTGCCGAGCCCGCCGGGCAGCACCACGAACCCCTGCGCGTACTTCACGAAGCACGTCTTGCGTACGAAGAAGTAGCGGAAGTTCACGCCCAGGTCGACGTACTTGTTCAGGCCCTGCTCGAAGGGCAGCTCGATGCCGAGGCCGACCGACAGGCCGCCCGCCTCGAGCGCGCCCTTGTTCGCCGCCTCCATGGCGCCGGGCCCGCCGCCGGTGATGACCGCGAAACCGGCCTCCACCAGCGCCTTCCCGATCGCCACCCCGGCCGCGTATTCGGGCGAGTCCGCGGGCGTACGGGCCGAGCCGAAGACGCTGATCGCGGCGCCCACCTCGGCGAGCGCCCCGAAGCCCTCCACGAACTCGGCCTGCATCCGCAGCACCCGCCACGGATCGTCGTGGATGTACTCGGCCGACCGCTCCCTGCTGTCCAGCAGGTGCTGGTCCATCGTGGACCGCTGGATCCGGCTGCGCCGCCGCACGACGGGGCCGAGCCGCTGCTCCGTGACGTCTTCTCCCATGGTGCTCCTTACGCCGGGTTACTCCCGTTCAGCGTAAGCCAGGCGCGCAGCCGCTCCTCGCAGTGCAGGATCTTGTCGACGTGCGCGTGCTCGTCGCGCTTGTGCGCGTAATTCGGGTCGCCGGGTCCGTAGTTGACCGCCGGCACCCCCAGCGCGGAGAAGCGCGCCACGTCCGTCCAGCCGTACTTCGGCTGCGGCGTGCCGCCGACCGCCTCGATGAAGGCGGCCGCCGCGGGGCGGCCGAGGCCCGGCAGCGCCCCTGGCGAGCTGTCGTCCACGACGAGGTCCTCGTACAGCCCGTCGAAGACCTCCCGCACATGCGCGAGCGCCTCGTCCTCGCCCCGGTCGGGGGCGTACCGGAAGTTCACGGTCACGGTGCAGGCGTCCGGGATCACATTGCCCGCGACCCCGCCCTCGATCCGTACCGCATTGAGGCCCTCGCGGTATTCGAGCCCGTCGATCTCCACCCGCCGCGGCTCGTACGCCGCCAGCCGCTCCAGGATCGGCGCCGCTCCGTGGATGGCGTTCCGGCCCATCCAGCTGCGCGCCGAGTGGGCCCGCTCCCCCGTCGTGTGCAGCAGCACCCGGAGCGTGCCCTGGCAGCCGCCCTCGATCTCGCCGCTGGACGGCTCCAGGACCACGGCGAAGTCGCCGGCCAGCCACTCGGGGTGCTTCTCGGCCAGCCGCTTGAGGCCGTTGGCGTCGGCCTCGATCTCCTCCTGGTCGTAGAAGACGAAGGTCAGGTCCCGGTTCGGCTCGGGGACCGTCGCCGCGATGCGCAGTTGCACCGCGACTCCGCTCTTCATGTCGGAGGTGCCGCAGCCCCAGAGGATTCCGTCCTCCAGGCGGGAGGGCACGTTGTCCGCGATCGGCACCGTGTCCAGGTGCCCGGCGAGCACGACCCGCTCGGCGCGGCCCAGTGCGGTCCGCGCGACGACGGCGTTGCCGTCGCGGAGGACCTCCAGGTGCGGGAGCTCCCGCAGCGCGGTCTCGACGGCGTCGGCGAGGACTTTCTCCTCCCGGCTGACCGACGGGATGTCCACGAGCTGGGCGGTGAGCTGGGCGGCGTCGAGCGAAAGATCAAGCTGGGGCATACGGGGAACGATAGCCGCCGCCCCACCGGCACAGGCCGCCGCGCTACCGTACCTACGTGTCAGTACGCCGCCCTCGCACCCTCGTCGTCCTCGCGCTGGTTCTCGCGCTGGGCGCGGCGTATGTGGTCATCCGCATGACCACCGATCCCGGCCCGGCGCACTGCGAGGTCGAGACCGCCACCGGCGCGTACGACCTCGATCCCGACCAGGCCGCCAACGCCGCCACCATCTCCGCCGTCGCGGCCTCCCGCCGCCTCCCGACGCGCGCCGTGACCATCGCGCTCGCCACCGCCATGCAGGAGTCCGAGCTGCGCAACATCGCGCACGGCGACCGCGACTCGCTCGGCCTCTTCCAGCAGCGCCCGTCGCAGGGCTGGGGCTCCGCGAAGCAGATCCAGGACCCGGTGTACGCGTCCGGCCGCTTCTACGACCACCTGGTCAAGATCCCCGGCTACTCCCGGCTGCCGCTGACCGTGGCCGCCCAGGAGGTGCAGCGCAGCGGCTATCCGCAGGCGTACGCCAAGCACGAGACCTCCGCCACGCTGCTCGCCGCGGCCTTCACCGGCCGCGAGCGGGCCGCCCTCAACTGCACCACGGGGGAAGGCGAGGAGACCGCGCCCGCGACCACGAAGCAGGTACGCGCCCAGCTGACAAGGGAGTTCGGCAAGGACCTCGTACCCGACCAGGAGCCGGCCGCCGCGGCATCCGGCAGCGGGCCCGAGGCCGAGGGCACCCTCCGCGTCCCCGCCGACGCCAACCGCGCCGAGAGCGGCTGGCAGTTGGCGCACTGGGCGGTGGCCCACGCCACCACCCTCCGGCTGGAGCAGGTCTCCTACGCCGGCCGGACCTGGACGTCCGGCGGAGACAACGGCTGGCAGAAAAAGGGCAATTCAGACGCCGGCCATGTACGACTCGTGACCACTCACTAGTGCGATCCGTCCCCTGACCGGGGCAACCGGATCAAGCAGGGTCCACGTCTCGACCACCCCCTCGGGCACCCCGCCCCAGCAGCCCAACAACCCGCGAAACAGCAGGTGATGGCGCCCTTCGCGACCTCCCGCCGAGATCCCCTTTGCCCGTTTTTGCGCTGAAACACATTATGCGACGCATTACCAACTCTTTACCTTGGCGGACCGCAACCTTCCGGGAAGTCACGCGGTAGTCACGGCGTCCGCTCCGGCGGGCAACGTCGAACCAGAATCCCTCCGTTAAAGGAGCAGCATGTCCCTCCCCATCTCGCGTCGGATCGCCCAGGCCGCGCTCATCGTCGTCGCCGGCGCGGCCACCTCGGTTGGCGCTGCCGGCGCTGCCTCCGCCGCCGAGCTGCCCGTCGTGGGTGCCGGCGGACTCGACACCAACTCCGTGAGCGACACCGCCGGTGACACCGTCGGCACCGCCACGGAGACCGCCAGCGGCCTGGCCGGCACCGCCACCGGCGAGGTGCTGCCCACCGCCACCGGCAAGGTGCTGCCCGCCGCCCAGGGCGCCGCGGGCCAGACCGTCGGCGGCGTGGCCCAGGGCGGCCTCCCGCTCGCCGGCGGCCTCGGCTGAGCAACCGGCACTACGCGGTAGGGGCCCAGCGAGCAACCAGCTCGCATGGGCCCCTACCGCGTTCCGGCCGCTTCGCTAGCCGTTCAGCCGCGCCACCGCCGCCGCCACCCGCTCGTCCGTCGCCGTGAAGGCGATCCGTACGAACCGGGCGCCTGCTTCTCCGTAGAACTCCCCGGGCGCCACCAGAATCCCGGACTTGGACAGCTCGCCGACCGTGTCCCAGCAGCTCTCGCCGCGCGTGGCCCACAGGTACAGCGACGCCTCGCTGTGCTCGATCGTGAAGCCCGCCGCCTCGAAGGCCGTCCGCAGGGCCGTGCGCCGGCGGGCGTAGCGCTCCCGCTGCTCCACCACATGCGCCCGGTCGCCGAGCGCGGCGATCATCGCCTCCTGGACCGGCTTCGCTACCATCATCCCGGTGTGCTTCCGGATGCCGAGCAGCTCCTTGATCACCGCGGGGTCGCCGGCCAGGAACGCCCCGCGATAACCCGCGAAGTTGGACCGCTTGGACAGCGAGTGCACCGCGATCAGGCCTTCGTGCGAGCCGCCGCAGACGTCCGGGTGCAGCACCGAGACCGGGTCGACGTCCCAGCCGAGCTCGATGTAGCACTCGTCGGAGACCAGCAGGATGCCGTGCTCGCGCGCCCAGCCCACGATCCGGCGCAGCTCGTCGGCCGACAGCGTCCGGCCGGTCGGGTTCGACGGCGTATTCAGCCACAGCACCTTCACGCGGGCCGGGTCCAGATCCGTGACCGGGTCCGCGTACGACACCGCCTCGGCGTGCGCCATCAGCGCGCCGATCTCGTACGTCGGGTAGGCCAGCGCGGGATACGCCACCTGGTCCCCCGGCTCCAGGCCGAGCAGCGTCGGCAGCCAGCCCACCAGCTCCTTCGAGCCGATCGTCGGCAGCGTGGCGTCCGGGTCCGCGGCCACGCCCAGCCGGCCCTTCAGCCAGCCGGCGATGGCCTCGCGCAGCGCCGGGGTGCCCCAGGCCATCGGATAGCCGGGGCTGTCGGAGGCGTCGGCCAGGGCCGTACGGATCAGCTGCGGGACCGGGTCGACGGGGGTGCCGACGGACAGGTCGACGATGCCGTCGGGGTGCGCGGCCGCGGCGGCTTTATAGGGCTCCAGCCGGTCCCAGGGAAAGACGGGGAGGCGGGCGGAGACTGCGCGCACGGCGGACGTCCTTTCTCAAGACTTGCTCGGTGCCGACAAGCCGGTCCCCGTACGGCCTGTTCCGTACGGGGACCTGGAGGCTGTACTCACACGGCGGCACTTACCAACATGGTGCAGGTCACTCGTCGTGTTCCTGCGGCGGCAGTGCCGCGATGACCGGGTGGTCCTTCTCGATCAGACCGAGCTTCGAGGCGCCGCCCGGGGAGCCGAGGTCGTCGAAGAACTCCACATTGGCCTTGTAGTAGTCCTTCCACTCCTCAGGAGTGTCGTCCTCGTAAAAGATCGCCTCGACCGGGCAGACCGGCTCGCAGGCCCCGCAGTCGACGCATTCGTCCGGGTGGATGTACAAGGACCGCTGGCCCTCGTAGATGCAGTCGACGGGGCACTCCTCGATGCAGGCCTTGTCCTTCAGGTCGACACAAGGCTCTGCGATGACGTAGGTCACGCTGTCGTTCCTCCTCGATACGGGCTGGTGCCACTGGGCGCGCGGGAGCGCGGCGTCGTCGATGCCCGCGTCTAGTATCTCCGTTCCCGGGTCCGGAACGAACAAGAGGGGCGGACAGCGCTGTGGAATTCACCACTCGGGGACTCCTGGAAGTCCGCATCACCCCGGCTGACGTGGGAAAACGCGTCTCGGTGCGGCTCCTGACCGGGTCCCCGGAGCCCGCCGCGCGGTTCACGGATGTCATCGGCGTGCTCACATCGTGGGACGCGGGCATCCTGCGTCTCACCAGGCGGGACGGGGAGATCGTCCGGATCGCGGAGGACACTCTGGTGGCGGGGAAGGTGGTGCCCGCCGCGCCGGCGCGGCGGCGGGGTCCGGCGGCGTCCGCCGAGGAGCTCACCCGGGTGGCGGCCCGCGGCTGGCCCGGGGTGGAGACAGAACGTCTCGGCGGCTGGGAGCTGCGCGCCTCGGGCGGCTTTACGAGCCGGGCCAACTCGGTGCTGGCGCTCGGCGACCCGGGGCTGCCACTGGACGACGCGCTGGCGCGGGTGCACGCGTGGTACGCGGAGCGGGGGCTGCCGGCGCTGGTCCAGGTGTCGACGGGCGCGGCGGACACGGAGGACCGGCTGGCGGCGGAGCTGGATGAACGGGGCTGGGGGATGCGCCGGCAGGCGCTGCTGCAGGTCGGCGCGCTGGCGCGGGTCGCCGATGAGGCGGCGGGGCCGGGAGCAGCCGCGGGGCCCGGGGAGACCGTGGGATCCGGGGAGGCCGTGCAGCTGTCCCGTACCACCGACGGCTCCTGGCTCTCCCTCTATAACCGCGCCGCCGCCATGCCGCCGGAGGCGGAAGCGGTACTGCACGGCGGGCCGTCCGTCTGGTTCGCGACCGTGCCCGGCGACGAGGAGGGCGCCCCGGCCGCCATCGGCCGCTGCGTCGTCGACGGCCGCTGGGCCGGCTTCGCCGCCGTCGAGGTGGCGCCCGCGTACCGCCGCCGCGGTCTCGCCACCGCCGTGATGGCGGCGCTGGCCGCGCGGGCCCTGGACGAGGGCGCCTCGGCGGCGTATCTCCAGGTGGAACCGGACAACGAAGCCGCGCTGGCGCTCTACGACCGGCTCGGCTTCAGCACCCATCACGCGTACCACTACCGGATCAGGCCCGGGGACTGAGCATGGAGCCACGGCAGGAGTTCGCCGACGAGGCGCGGGCCGAGCGGCCCGACCTGGCCCGGCTGTGCCTGCTGATCGGCGCCGTCGCCGACCCGGACCTCGGTGAACAGGGCATCGACGCCGCGCAGATGGAGCTCGACGAGCTGGCCGGGCGGCTCCCGTACCGGCCGGGCAGCCCGCACTCCTGGGCGGACGCCGCGGCCCGGCTGCTCGGGGAGGAGTGCGGCTTCCGCGGCGCGCCCGCGGACTACCGGCGGCTGGAGTCGTCGCTGCTGCACGAGGTGCTGCGGCGGCGGCGCGGGCTGCCGATCCTGCTGTCGGTGGTGTGGATCGAGGTGTGCCGGCGGGCCGGCGCGCCGGTCTACGGGGTGGCGCTGCCCGGGCACTTCGTCGTCGGCTTCGGCGATCCGGGCACGGCGGCCGGCGACTCGCTGGTGCTGGCCGACCCGTTCGACGGCGGCCGCCCGCTGGCCGACCGGGACGCGGAGCTGCTGGTGGTCGGCGCGACCGGGGCGGGCCTGACGCCGTCGATGCTGCGGCCCGCGGACCCGCTGGAAATAGTGCTGCGGATCCTGAACAACATCCGCGCCTGGGCCGCCTCCCGCCCCGAGCGCACGGACGTCCAGCTGTGGGCGCTGGACCTGTCCCTGCTGCTGCCCGCCCACCCGGCGCGGCTGCGCTACGAGCGGGCGCGGCTGCTGGTGGAGCGGGGCGAGTTCGCGGACGGGGCGCGCGAGCTGGAGGAGTACGCGTCGGTGGTCGCGGAGGTGGAGCCGGGGGCGGCGGAACGGGTGCGCCGGGAAGCCCGGTTGGCCCGGGCGCGATTGAACTGACGGCGGATTCCGGGGGCTCCGCCCCCAGACCCCCGATCGCCGCTTACAGCCAGCCCTTGTCGCGGGCGATCCGCACCGCGTCGGCGCGGTTCCGCGCCCCAGTCTTCTGGATCGCCGTCGACAGATAGTTGCGTACGGTCCCGTGCGACAGGTGCAGCGCCTGGGCCACCTCGGCGTTCGAGGCGCCGTCCGCGGCGGCCCGCAGCACGTCCCGCTCCCGCTCGGTGAGCGGGCTCGCCCCGTCCGCGAGGGCGGCCGCCGCCAGGGCCGGGTCGATGACCCGCTCCCCGCGCAGCACGCGGCGGACCGCGTCCGCGAGCTCGGCGGCGGGGGCGTCCTTCACCAGGAACGCGTCGGCGCCCGACTCCATCGCGCGGCGCAGATAGCCGGGCCGCCCGAAGGTGGTGAGGATGACGACCTTGAGGCCGGGCAGCGCGTCCCGTAGCTCCGCGGCGGCGTCGAGGCCGGTGCGGCCGGGCATTTCGATGTCGAGCAGTGCCACATCGGGCTCGGCGCTACGGGCCGCCTCCAGCACCTCGTCGCCGCGCGACACCTGTGCGACGACGTCGAGGTCGTCCTCGAGCGACAACAGCGCGGCGAGCGCCTCGCGCACCATGGCCTGGTCTTCGGCGAGGAGCACGCGGATCATGCCGGCGAGCTTATCCGCGCCAGGGGCACGTAGGCGCGCAACGCGAACCCGCCCCGCGCCCCAGGACCGGTCTCCAGCCGCCCGTCCGCCAGCACCAGCCGCTCCGACAGCCCGGCAAGCCCGTTGCCCTCGCCGCCCGCGGGCCCCACCCCGTCGTCCACGACGGACAGGCACACCTCGCCGTCGACGGTGACGGACACCGCGATCTCGCAGCGCCCCGCGTCCGCGTGCCGGACCACGTTCGTCACCGCCTCCTTCAACGCCCAGGCCAGCGCGGCCTCCCCGTCCCGCGACAGCGCCTCCGGCAGCTCGACCGCGTCGGCCACCACCTCGACCCCGCTCGTCGCCAGCGCGACCCGCGCGCCGGCCAGCTCCACCGCGAACTGCGGCCGCCGGTAGCCCGACACCGCCTCCCGTACGTCCACCAGCGCCTGCCGCGAGACCTTCTCGATGTCCGCCACCTGCGCCGCCGCGTCCGCGGGCCGCTCCGGGAGCATCCGCCCGGCCAGCTCGCTCTTCAGCGTGATCAGCGACAGCGAGTGGCCGAGTAGGTCGTGCAGGTCGCGGGCGAGGCGCAGCCGCTCCTCGCTCGCCGCGAGTTCGGCGACCGCCGCCCGCGCCTCGCGCAGCTTGCGCACGGTGAGCACGATCTGCCGTACGCCGACCATCGCGAAGCCGCCGAGCAGGGTGGGGATGAGCAGCCCGGGCAGCAGGTCGCGGTTCTCGTCGAGATGCAGGCCGATCCCGGCCAGCACGGCGGCGCACGCCGGGATCGCCCACTGCGCGTGCCGGGTCGGCAGCACCGCGCCGCAGGCCACCGTGGTGTAGACGAAGAGCACCAGCCACGCCTCGCCGAGCCCGTACGACAGCAGCACCGACAGCGCGGCCATCGCCGCGAGGACGCCGTACAGCCAGCGCGGGTGATCCTGGTCCTTCGTACGGAAGACGAGCGCGAGGTACGTCACGATGAACCCGGCCAGGCCGACCCAGCCGATGACCGTGGCCACCGCCGTATGCCCGCCGTCGAGCAAATCGCCGACGGGCGCGGCGAGATAGACCATCCAGATCGAGACCCACGCCAGCTTGATCAGGAACTGCTTGCGGGTCACCGGCGGCCGGCCGATCGCCGGCAGGGTGTCGTCGTCGACGTTCCGCCAGGGCGGCCAGCTCTTCTCAGCGGGCATTGCTCACGCCTTCCGCGTGTCGCGTCGGTACAGCCAGGCTGCCAGCGCGACGAAGGCGATCAGCCACGCTGCCAGCACCGCGATATCTGCCGCATGCGGTCCGCCGCCGGCCTCGATGGCCTGGCCAAGGGCAGCGTAATGGTGCGTGGGCAGGATGTCGGCGACCGTCTGCAGCACGTCCGGGAAGGTGGTGAACGGCACCCACAGGCCGCCGAGCATCGCCAGGGTGAAGTACACGACCATGGCGACGGGCCGGACGGCGTCGCCGGTGACCAGATAGCCGATGGCGACGCCGAGCGCCGCGAAGACGAAGCTGCCCACCCAGGTCGCCAGGCCGATCGCCGGCCACTGCCAGGCGTCGAGCCGGACGCCCTTGACCGTGGCGCCGGTGATCAGCACGAGCACGATCGAGGGCAGCGTGACCGTGGCGGCCGCGGCGATCTTCGCCACGACATACCCGCGCCCGGGCAGCGGCGTCAGCCGCAGCTGCCGCACCCAGCCGGAGTCGCGCTCCTTGGCGATACGCTCGCTGTTGGTCAGCAGCACGGCGGTCAGGGCGCCGAAGGCGGCCATGGACACCATGAAGTACTCGGCCATGTCCAGGCCGGTGCCCTGGATCGCGTCATTGCCGCCCGCGGTGATCAGCAGGTACAGCCCCGCCGGATAAATCACCGAGAAGAACATGTACTTCTTGTTGCGCAGGCTGCGCAGCACCTCGAGCTTGATGAGCGTCTTCACTTGTCCTCGTCCTCCGCGGTGGTGATGGCGATGAACGCCTGCTCCAGGCCGAGCCCGGAGACCTCCAGGCCGCGCGGGTAGAGCCCGGCGGCATAGAGCGCGTGCACGGTGGCGTCGGCGTCGCCGGACTGCATGCGTACTGTCCGACCGGACACCTCGAAGTGCCGCAACTCCGGCAAATCGCACAGCACTTCCTCCGGAACCGGACCGTCCAGATCGAAGGCGATCCGCCGCGCCCCCGCCCGCGCCTTGATCTCGGCGGCGGTGCCGTCGGCGAGCAGCCGCCCGCGGTGCAGTACGAGCACCCGGTCGGCGACCTCGTCGGCCTCCTCCAGGTAGTGGGTGGCGAACAGCACCGTCCGCCCCTGCGCGGCCTGCGCCCGCATCGCCGCCCAGAAGGCCTGGCGCGCGGAGACGTCCATGCCGGTCGTCGGCTCGTCGAGGACGATCAGGTCGGAGTCGCCCGCGGTGGCGAGCGCGAACCGCACCCGCTGCTGCTGGCCGCCGGAGAGCTTCTCCACCAGCCGGTCGCCGATCTCCGCGATGCCGGCGGCGGCCAGCACCTGATCCACGGGATACGGGCGCGGGTGCAAGTCGCAGGCGAGGCGCACCAGTTCGCGCACCTTCACCCCCTCCATCAGCCCGCCGCTCTGCAGCATCGCGCCGACCTTCCCGGCCGCGATCGCCGCGCGCGGCGTGGTGCCGAAGAGCTCGACGCGGCCGGCGTCGGGGTTACGGAGCCCGAGCAGCAGGTCGAGGGTGGTGGACTTGCCGGCCCCGTTGGGACCGAGAAGGGCGACGGTCTCGCCGGGGTGCAGCGTGACGGAGAGGCCGGCGACGGCCCGTACCGGACCAAAGGCTTTACCCACGCCTTCGAAGGCGACCGCGGCTGTAGTGGTGATGGTCATGGCACCACCCTGCGGCCCCCCAGGGGGTGCGCGGCAGTGCCGTCGATCCGGTCCTTGAGATGACAGATGTCAGTGTCGCGGACGGTCCTGAAGGTTTATTTCAATCTCATCAAGGTCGATGAAAGTAACTTCCCAAACCGCTGCGCCACCAGCAAGCTCACTCCCGCGGGACATGACATTCCCATGAACATTTTGCGCGGGATCGCCCCGTGTGCCTTGAGGAGGTCGGCTATGAGACGTTGGCGAGGCGCAGCCCCGCTGTTCGCCGTGGTTGCGGCGAGCAGCCTGGTGCTGACGGCGTGCGGCGACGACGGCGGCGGCGAGGGGGACAAGGGCAAGACGGGCGGCACCTTCGTCGAGGGGATCAACGAACCCGACAATCTGACGCCCGGGTTCACCACCAGCTCGTACTCGTCGACGGTCATCAACGCCCTCTTCGACCCGCTGACCGAGCTGACCCCGCAGGGCAAGGTCAAGATGCTCGACGCGCAGTCGGTCGAATCGACGGACCAGCAGAACTGGACCGTCAAGCTCCGCAAGGGCAGCAAGTTCTCCAACGGCGACCCGGTCACCGCCGAGTCGTACGTGGACGCCTGGAACAACGCCGCCTACGGCCCCAACGGCGCCGCCGCGAACTACTACTTCGCGAACATCGACGGCTACGACGCGCTGAACCCGGAGGAGGGCAAGCCGAAGGAGAAGACGCTGTCCGGCCTCAAGGTCGTCGACAAGCAGACCTTCACGGTGAAGCTGACCGGCAAGTTCAGCGACTACCCGCTCACCCTCGCCACCCCCTTCGCCTTCGCGCCGCTGCCGAAGGAGGCCCTGGACAACCCGAAGGCCTTCAAGGAGAACCCGGTCGGCAACGGGCCGTTCCAGATGGACGGCAAGTGGGAGCACAACCAGCAGATCAAGGTCAAGAAGACCAAGGGCTACACGGGCACCCGCAAGCCGAAGGTCGACGGCGTCACCTTCCGCGTCTACACCAGCGACGACACCCAGTACAACGACGTCCTGGGCGGCGGCCTCGACATCGGCACCGTGCCCGCCAACAAGGTCAAGGCGGCCAAGCAGCAGGTCGGCGACCGGCTGCAGACGATCCCCGCCGGCACCATGGACTACCTCGGCTTCCCGCTGTTCGAGAAGAAGTACCAGAGCGCGGACCTGCGCAAGGCGATCTCCATGGCGATCGACCGCGAGGGCATCGTCAAGGCGGTCTACGACAACGGCTTCAAGCCGATGAAGTCGCTGACCCCGCCGATCGTCCCCGGCTACCAGGCCGACGCCTGCGGCGAGTTCTGCGAGTACGACCCCGCCAAGGCGAAGGCGCTGCTGAAGAAGGCCGGCGGCTTCGAGGGCGACCTCACGCTGTGGTTCTCCAACGCCGACCCCACGTACGAGAAGTGGATGCGGATCGTTGCCCAGAACCTGAAGGACAACCTCGGCATCAACGCCAAGTTCAAGAAGGTCCCGGACTCCGACTACCTGACCACGCTGAACGAGGCGAAGCAGAACGGCCCGTACCGCAACAACTGGGTGATGGACTACCCGAGCGCCGAGAACTACCTCGCGAGCATGTGGGGCGTCGGCAACCGGATGGGCTGGAAGGGCAAGACGCACGACAAGTTCAACAAGCTCATCGACGAGGCCAAGGCCGCCGGCACCGACAGCGAGCGGGAGGCCAAGTACAACGAGGCCCAGCAGATCGCGATCGACGAGATGCCGATGGCCCCGCTGTGGAACTGGCAGAACTTCACCATCGCCTCCGAGAAGCTCGGCGAGGTGCCGATCGATTCGTACGCCTATGACGGCAACGGCGTCCGGATCGAGGACGTGACCGTCAAGTAACCCCCGTACGGAACGCGGCGAGGACGGTGCCGAGCACCACGGCTCCGTCCTCGCTCGCGTCTGCACCCCCGCATTACGGAAGGAGGCGAGTGCGGCATGTGGCGGTACACGGTCCGGCGGATTCTGCAGATGATCCCGGTCCTCATCGGCACCACCTTCATCATCTACGCGATGGTCTTCGCGCTCCCCGGTGACCCGATCCAGGCCCTGGCGGGCTCCAAACCGCTGCCGCAGTCGGTCATCAACGCCCTGCACGAGCGCTACAACCTCGATGACCCGCTGGTGGTCCAGTACGCGAAGTACATGGCGAACGCCTTCCAGGGCGACTTCGGCGAGACCTTCTACGGGCAGAGCGTGACCTCCGCGCTGGAGTCCCGCTGGCCGGTGACGCTCAAACTCGCCCTCGTCGCCTGGGTCTTCGAGCTGGTCGCCGGCGTCACGCTCGGCGTGTGGGCGGGCCTGCGCCGCGGCAAGTTCACCGACCGCGTCATCCTCGGCGGCACCACACTGATCATCGCCGTGCCGACCTTCGTGGTCGCGTACAGCGCGCAGCTGCTGCTCGGCGTGAAATGGGACATCTTCCCGGTGGCCGGGACCCAGGAGGGCTGGGTCAGCTACATCCTGCCCGGCATCGTCCTCGGCTCCTTCTCGCTCGCCTTCGTCGCCCGGCTGGTACGGACGTCGATCGCCGAGAACCTGCGCGCCGACTACATGCGCACCGCGCGCGCCAAGGGCCTGCCCAAGCACCGCGTCGTGGTCCGCCATCTGCTGCGCAACTCACTGATCCCGGTGGTCACCTACCTCGGCGTCGACCTGGGCAGCCTGATGTCCGGGGCGCTGGTGGTCGAGGCGGTGTTCAACATGCCGGGCATCGGCCAGGGCATCTTCCAGGCCGTGCAGACCAAGCAGGGCACCCTCGTCGTCGGCGTCACCACGATCCTGGTGCTGATCTACCTCTTCGCCAACCTCATCGTCGACCTCCTGTACGGCGTACTCGACCCGAGGATCCGCTATGAGTAACACCCAGTCCGGCACCGCCGCGGCCACCGCGACCACCGGCGGCACCGTAGCGGGCCGCAGTGCCTCACTGGCCGGCGACGCCTGGCGGGAGCTGCGGCGCAAGCCGTCCTTCATCGCCGGCCTGCTGCTCCTGCTGCTGGTCGGCTCGATGGCCGCCTTCCCTTCGCTGTGGACCTCGCGCGAGGCGAACGAGCAGTGCAATGCCCGGATGGCCAAGACCGGCCCCGAGTCGCTGAATCCGTTCAGCGGCTCCGAGCATCCCTTCGGCTTCGACGTCTCCGGCTGCGACTACTGGGCGCAGATGGTGCACGGCGCCCGCGCCCCCATAGTCATCGGCATCACCGTCACGCTGGTGGCGCTGCTGCTGTCGGTGCTGCTCGGCTCGCTGTCCGGCTATTACGGCGGCTGGCTGGACATGCTCATCTCGCGGATCACGGACATCGCCTTCGGCCTGCCCTTCATCCTCGGCGCGCTGGTGGTGCTGACCGCCTTCCCTGAGCACGACATCTGGGCGATCGTGCTGGTGCTCTCCGCGATGATGTGGACGACGATGACCCGGCTGATGCGCGGGCAAGTGATCGCCGCCAAGGACCAGGACTATGTGCACGCGGCGAAGATGCTCGGCGCGAGCGACCTCCGGGTGATCTTCCGGCACATCCTGCCGAACGCCATCGCCCCGGTCTTCATCTACGCCACGCTCAACATCGCCCTGGCCATCTCGGCGGCCTCGGTGCTCGACTTCCTCGGCGTCGGCCTGGACTATCCGAGCCTGTCGTGGGGCGTGCAACTCGCGGATGCGCAAGCGGAGTTCCTGGAACACCCGTATCTGATGGTCTATCCCGCGATCTTCCTGTCGCTGACCCTGCTGAGCTTCCTGATGCTCGGCGACGCGGTCCGCGACGCCTTCGACCCGAAGCTGCGGTGACGCACGATGACTGAACTGACAGATGTGAGCAAGACCGGGGCTGCCGGGGCGCACCACCCGCTGCTCGAAGTCGAGGACCTGCACGTCGAATTCCGCATGCAGGGCTCGACGGTACGGGCCGTCAACGGCCTCTCGTACACCCTGGAGAAGGGTCAGACCGTCGCCATCCTCGGCGAGTCGGGGTCCGGCAAGTCGGTGTCCGCGCAGGCCGTGATGGGCATCCTCGACACCCCGCCGGCGCATGTCACCGGCGGCTCGGTGCGCTTCCAGGGGCAGGAGCTGCTGACGCTGCCCGAGCGCGAGCGCCGGGCGATGTGCGGCAACCGGATCGCGATGATCTTCCAGGACGCGCTGTCCGCGCTGAACCCGGTGCACTCGGTCGGCATCCAGATCGCCGAGATGTTCCGGGTGCACCGCAAGGCGTCCCGCGCGGAGGCCAAGGCCAAGGCGATCGAGCTGATGGACCGGGTCCGTATCCCGTCCGCCGCCGCCCGCTTCGGGGACTATCCGCACCAGTTCTCCGGCGGCATGCGCCAGCGCATCATGATCGCGATGGCGCTGGCGCTGGAGCCGGACATCATCATCGCGGACGAGCCGACGACGGCGCTCGACGTGACGGTCCAGAACCAGATCATGAAGCTCCTGGCCAAGCTCCAGGAGGAGATGGAGATGGGCCTGATCCTGATCACCCACGACCTGGGCGTGGTAGCGGACGTCGCCGACAAGATCGTGGTCATGTACGCGGGCTCGGTCGTCGAACAGGCCGACGTCGAAGAGCTGTACGCCCGCCCAGGCCACCCGTATACGGAAGGCCTGCTGGCCTCGGTCCCCACCCTGGCCTCCAAGGGCCAGCGGCTGGTCCCGATCACCGGCCAGCCCCCGAACCTGGCCGCGATCCCGTCCGGCTGCGCCTTCCACCCGCGCTGCAAGCGGGCCACGGACCGCTGCCCGGTCGAGGTCCCGGCGCTGCGCGAGCCGGCGCCCGGCCATCTGTCCGCCTGCCACTATGCCGAGGAGGTGCTCGGTGACTGACGTCTCCAAGTCGGACGCCGTACCGGCTCCCCGTTCCGCGGCCGCAGCCCCGATCCTCGAGGTCCGCGACCTGGTGAAGCACTTCCCTGTGACGCAGGGGATCGTCTTCAAGACCAAGACCGGCGACGTACGGGCCGTGGACGGGGTGAACTTCTCCCTCGCCCGCGGCGAAACGATGGGCCTGGTCGGCGAATCCGGCTGCGGCAAGTCCACGCTCGCGAAGGTCCTGATGGCGATGGAGCGCCCGACCTCGGGCCAGGTCCTCTTCGACGGCCAGGACATCTTCCGCCTCCCGAAGGCGGAACTGCGCCGGATGCGCCGCCGCATCCAGATGGTGCTGCAGGACCCGTACACGTCGCTGAACCCGCGAATGACGGTCGGCGACATCATCGGCGAGCCGTACTCCATCCACAAGGACGCGGCCCCGAAGGGCTCGGCCCGGCGCCAGGTCCAGGAACTCCTCGAGGTCGTCGGCCTCGACCCGGACCACGTGAACCGCTACCCCCACCAATTCTCCGGCGGCCAGCGCCAGCGCATCGGCATCGCACGAGCACTGGCCCTGCGCCCGGAAGTGATCATCTGCGACGAGCCGGTATCGGCCCTGGACGTCTCGGTCCAGGCCCAGGTGATGAACCTCCTGGAGGAACTCCAGGACGACTTCGGCCTGTCGTACATCTTCATCGCGCATGACTTGAGCGTGGTCCGGCACATTTCGGACCGGGTCGCGGTGATGTACCTGGGCAAGATCGTCGAGACCGGGAACGACACCCAGATCTACGACCACCCGACCCACCCGTACACCCAGGCGCTGCTCTCTTCGATCCCAGTCCCGAACCCGGTGCTGCAGAAGCAGCGGGAGCAGATCGTGCTGGAGGGGGACGTGCCGTCCCCGACGAATCCCCCGTCGGGCTGCCGCTTCCGCACGAGGTGCTGGAAGGCGGAGGACCGCTGCGCGGTCGAGGTGCCGGAGCTGGTGGTGCGGGATGGGTCGGGGCATCCGAGCGCGTGCCACTTTGCGGAGGAGCGGACGATGCTTTAGCCCTGAGGCAGCCCGGAGCCACCCCCGCCCCGCCCCAGCAAGGTTGGGGCGGGGCGGGGGTGGCTGGGGG